>CANETI010000056.1 GCA_947440715.1 Planctomycetota bacterium
GGCGTTGATAAACGAGATAAATATCCGCCACGACGATAATTTTCTTCATAGCCGTCAGGTAAGGCGCCGCGACCACCAGCAAAGGCGATGACTTCACGATCAGCAATTAAAAAACGCAATTGATCAGGCGTCTGCTCAACCGTGAACATGGTCGGCGACAACGCGCCAGGTCGTACCGTAAAAGTAGTTTCAGCGTTTATTTTCGGCAAGAGCACGCGACCGACCTGATCGCCACAACGTAGAACTTGATAATGCTGGCCGTCGTTAGCGACCAATTCCCACACATCGCCATCGCGCGGTAAACAAGGGATGACCGCCGTACCATCACGTGGCGAGAGACCATCTGGCACGACGATGACTTTAGTTTTTTCAGCCGGTGCTTCTCCAGCAATAATTTCAGAGGAAAGCACCAGTGCGCTGCAAGAGAATGCGATGAAACACATCAGGGAACCGTTAATCGCGTGGGCGATAGACAGGCAGTTGTACCAAGTCATGGCGATGTTCTCCGGATTAGCACCATAGACGGATTTGAGCCGGTGCCAGTGAATGAGCGATCCGCGCAAGATTTTCTCATCTTTTTACGGGTGAATCGTGGAACATCGCTCGACCGACAGCGGGTGTCGGTTCATGATGGTGTCGTTGCACTGATGTGCTTTGGTTTATCGGCTCGACTCTGTTTCATATGGAAAGGTCCTCATGCGTTACCTCCTATTATTAAGTCTTGGTGTTGTGCTTTGCGCGGTAGAGAAAGACCATCAACCAGCAGCGCAGGGATTGGCCATGGAATATGGGCCAGCCATACATTATTTCACTGACCTACCAAAACCTCATGATCAAACCGTAACGAAATCAGTTATCGTACGATTACACCATGATGCCGCTATTTTGTTTGATACGGAAACATTACGTTACGCCGGAGTTTGGACCGGTGGCTATGTCAATATGGGAACCACCAATATTACGCGCTGGGCACAGGGAAAAGGTAGTCCAGAGATTATTGGCACGATGCTTTTGGGCACGTCCATGGGTCCGGGATTCGCGGGAGCCAATCAAACATGGCAAGATCCACGAACGACGGGATTGGGTAATTTACCGTCAAGTTGGGGAACTTATCACGGGCTCTATCGCCACGGTGATCAAGTTATTTTTTCTTATACGATCGGAGAAACGGCAATTCATGAATATCCGCAAGCCTATGTCGGGAGCGGAGTGACTTGGATTACGCGTGCGCTTGATGTCGCGCCTGGCGCTGCGCCGATTACTTTTCTCATTGCCGAAATACCACAAGGCCAAGGGAAAATTAATCAGCAGAATAATTCCGTTTTGGTAACCGGCGGAATACAGACAGGTATGCACACGATGGCAGGGTTAATAGATGCGCCTGCTGGCGCTTCATGGTCACTCACGAATGGTCGAATAACAGTGACGCTACCACCACGGTCAGTGTCAACGCGGTGTACGATTGCGGTGACCGCGGTGAGCGAAACCGCATTAGCAGCAGCGGAAACAGCCTTAGTTAAGCCCGGCGTCATTCCAACAACTCCGGATATTAAATCATTCTGCCGTGGTGGCGCGACCCAGTGGCCAGTCGTGACAACCGCGGGAACGTTAGGCGACGAGACCTGGGCGTACACGGTCGATACCCTCACTTTGCCAATCGATAATCCATGGAAGTCATGGATGCGCGTAATTGGCATGGATTTTTTCAGTGATGGTCGCCTAGTTATTTCCACCATGGGTGGTGATGTCTGGATCGCATCAGGTATCGATGACGGACTTAATAAAATTACGTGGAAACGTTTTGCTAATGGATTATTTGAACCATTGGGTTTGAAGATCGTCAATGATCAAGTGTTCGCGTTATGTCGTGATCAATTAGTGCGGCTCGATGATCTGAATCAAGATAACGAAGCCGATTATTACGTGAGTTTTAATCGCGATGCACCGGTTTATCCTAAATATAATGCCTTCGCTTTTGATTTAGTCACCGATGCTGCGGGTAATTTTTATCACGCACGTAGTGGACACGGTGGGCCGAATGGTGTCCCTATGCATAGTGCCATGATTAAAATTTCTCCCGATGGTAAAAGAAGCAGTGTGGTCGCTACGGGTTTTCGTGTGCCAAGTGGTCTTGGCATGGGTCCCAATGATTTTCTGACCAATGCGGATAATCAAGGTAATTGGACGCCAGCTTGTCGCATTAATGTGGTTAAACCAGATAAATGGTACGGCTACGTCGGTAATCCTAAATTTTACGGTAAAGTCTTGCCCGAGCATCCAGCGACTTATGAACCACCATTATGTTGGATGCCGATGGTGGCAGATAATTCTCCTGGGGCGCAAGTGTGGTCCGGCAATAAATGGGGACCATTATCACAAACGATGTTTCATCTCAGTTATGGGCAAAGTTCGATAATGGCGGTCTTACACGAAACCGTTAACGGCCAGGTGCAAGGAGGAGTGGTTAAAGTTCCTTTAACCTTTGGTAGTGGCTTGATGCGTGGTGCGGTTAATCCCAAAGATGGGCAATTATATGTTTGTGGTTTAAAGGGTTTCCAGACCAACGCTGGATTAGAAGGATGCGTGCAACGCGTGCGTGCGACAAAAACAAAGGCGGCTTTCCCCGTTGCTCTCGCGGTTAAAAAAGATCATTTAGTTATTAGCTTTAGTGAAAAATTAGATCCTGATACTGTATCGGCTGATTCAGTCAGTGTGCAGCGCTGGAATTACGCCTGGACGGCAGCGTACGGATCACCTGATTTTTCCGTAGAAAACCCGAAACAGCAAGGACGTGATAAAGTCACGGTCAAACAAGTGACCTTGGCTAACGATGGTAAGAGTATCTCTATCGTGCTCGATGATATTAAACCAGTACATCAAATGGGTATCACGATGAAATTCGCCGATACCCAAGGTGAGATCGTAAAATATACGATCTATAATACGATTAACGCGGTTCCCTGAGTCCGCGAATTACGCCATCAGGCTGACGTAACTCACGTGGTCTAATGACCAGACTGCGCCATCAATCGCGGCTTGCAGCGCGGCGACTTGGCGAGCTTCTTCTTCGGCTTCGAGACGCGCTTGTTTCGTGTCTGGATGCTTGTCACCAAATCGATGCGTGGTGGCAGCGGCACAGGCATGGGCAGCGGCTAAGCCTGGGAGTAAATGTTCATCTAGCACGGCGCGTAAACGAACGCGTTCGCTGGTGAGTTCTAAATCAACGTGCTTTTGGCCATTGGCGCAGGCAACGCGTAATTGTTGCTGCCAACCAGTAATACGTTCGGGTTGACCAGCTAATAAAGGACGAGTCCAGGCGTCGCGATTAATGGCGCTGCTCGCGGTGAGGTCACCAGCTTTGGCATCAAACGGAGCTAAGAGTGCGGCAAGGGTGAGCGCACTGGTTTCAATCTGAGCATCATTACTGCGAACGCAGATCAGGCGGCGCATGGGAGGTGCAACGATGAATAAACGACGCAGCACTTCTAAGCGTACATTGGCAACGGCGAGTGGCGCTAAATCGAGAGCGAACGTATACACGGCGCGAATGCCGCTCCAGGCACCAGCACCGTTGGTCGGTTTGCGTCGCCACGCCATGGCGGCGCACCAATTGGCGGCAGCGGCGTCGGCGACTAAACGATCAATTAAACCATGTCCAATACCGTAATAAGAAAGGTGCGGATGGGCCAAAGCGGTATCGCGACTAAAGACGCCTAATTCAGGTTCATCATGATAACGCGTGCGCATGGACCATGGTTGTGGGTGTTCTTCCTTACGTTTGACTGAACCGCCCATGGAGCGAATCCATCGAGCCACCGAACCGACGGGAATTTCGGTGCCACTGACCGCGGTGCTTAATTCCCCTGCCGCGACATAAGCGGCTGAATTGGCGGCAAAAACATCGTCGGCCTGGGCATCGCGCGCGGCCCGTTCACGGGCAACCACGGCGCATATATTTTCCAACGCGGCTTGCATACCCGCAACGCCAGTGGTCAGCGCTGCGATGAGCGACGTGGTTTCCACATCATCAGCAATAAATTCTAAACCAGAGGACGAAGCGGTGAAAAGACCAACCGCATGATCCAATATGTGAGTCCACTTACTATCGATGGCGTCTTTATGATCACAGGTCAGCACCCAGCTAGGAATATCGCCATCGCGTCCCAAACGATCGACGCGACCAATGCGTTGTTCAACCGCAGCCAAAGACCACGGCATATCGTGATGCACGACCACTGACACGAATTGAAAATTACGTCCTTCACCACCCAGCGGATCGCTGACCAAAATGGCACAATGATTATCATTGGCGAATCGCCGCGCAGATTCTTCGCGTGCTACGGTGTCTTGATGGGCGCCAAATGTTTCTACGCGTTTTTCACCAAACGCTTTTCCTAATGCGAGGGCTAATGGCACGATGGCCAAAGCATGCGTGGTAAAGATCAGTAATTTCTCGTCCGGATGTTCTTCCCAAAAGGCTTCAATGGCGTCAATTAAACTCTGTAATCGCGCGGTCGGTTTTTTAGCGGCTTGTTTGAGCCAAGACGTATTCGCATCTCGTAAGGCTTTTAACACCTCATTTTCAATTTTCGGATCGCTATTACAGGCAGCGCTAATGGCGACATGCGTGGCAATTTCATGTTCAGATAAATCGGAACGTAGGACTTGTTCTAATGTTTCGTTCGTACCCGCTTGTTCGCGGTATTCGGCAAATTCACCCGGATCTTCTAGGACCGTGGCGCGCATGGCGAGCAAGCGATCCGTAACCGCAGGATGTGCGGCAACGGCGAGTTCGACTTGTAATAACCAATGCATTAAACGAGGCGGTAAAGGTTTTGCTGCCGCCGCGACCAAGGTCGCGCGATACGTTTGCAGTGCCTCGCGTACCGCATTTTCGTAACGATCTGGCGTATAATTCACTAAGACGCGGCTACGCGTCGTTGGATCAAAGGCGCGAATACCGGTCGATGCAGCAAGACGTGCTAATACATTGCGACGATTGCGAATCAGACGTCGATCAAGCTGTACATATTCTCGGACATAGGCCAATAAAGTTTCCAAGACACTCGGGTCTTTGCGTAATTTGGCTAGATGACCAGCCAAAATAGTATCGCCAGGCAGGGCTGCTAACCACGCATCACATAGGGCGGGAATATCAGCAGGAGCGCTGTCGTTTGTGCGCTGCATTAATTCAACGACCCGGTCATGCGCCGCAAAGCGCGCTTCAAATCCAACTAAATCGTCGGTGCGCCAGACCTGCGGCTGAAGCAGTGCTAATAACGCTAAATACGCATCGGCATGCTGGCGCGCTGGTGTTGCGGACAGCAGTAAAACATGAGGCGTGGCTTTCGATAAAACCGCAATGCGTTTGTATAAAACGCCACCGGGCTGCATGCGATGACATTCGTCAACCACTAACACATCCCACGACGACGTCGCTAAACGCAGGGCATCTTTGCCCGTTAACGATTCAATCGCACGGCTGGAAGCGATAACGAACTGTTCGTCAGTCCATGGATTGCCAGTATAATTTTTTAATCGTTCTGAATCCAGCATGAGAAAACGGCGACCACCAAAGCGAACAAATAATTCTAAAAACCACTGACTGATCAGCGCCCCAGGAACCACAATTAATACGCGCAAGGTTGGTTTAATCGCGAGTAAGGATTGAATGACCAATCCTGCTTCAATGGTTTTTCCAAGGCCCACTTCATCGGCTAATAAAAAGCGCACATGACGATCAGCTAACATGCGCTGGGCAGCTAATAATTGATGCGGTAACGGTTGCACGCGGGCAGCGGCTAAACCAACGACGCCACCGGTATTGCTCCACGCGGAATCGCGCCACGCTAATAATTTTTCGCGCGCGCTAATGGTATTCGGACCCCACGGTTCACTCGGCATGGCACTGCCAGCCTTGGCAAATTGTGGTCGCAAATCATTGAACGCAGCGGTCACTAATTGCTCAATCGGATCGCGCGGTTTAGGAATCGCTACGATGGCATCTTCACGTATCTGTGACGTTTGGCCGTCGACCGTAAACCCATAAACCAGTAACCCGCTCGCCGCATCACGCCCGAGCGGTGTCGCCGCAATTTCACCATTAACCGGATCGCTCGCCCCAGGCAGCAACACGCGTACACGGGTGCCAGGCAGTAAGGCATAACGCTGCACCATGCGCGTTTCCTGCGTCATATCCGCGCCACTGGCGAGGAATTTGATGACCATATAGCCACCACGTTCCCCAATTAATCGGGCAAGCCCTTCACTTTGGAGATCCACAACCGTAACAAGCGCGCCTTTAGCCATATGGCGGGGCATGGTCGGAGGCAATGTGCGTTCGTCTAGTGTGGGCGCGGGGGAGGGCGAAAGCCCATCAGTCAGCAAATTGGGTCCCGAGAACCAGATAATGTCGGTAGGCTAGAAGGAGTTTCAAAACACGTAAAGAAAAATGCGCACCTCGGTGGAATTGATGGCTGAACCTCTTTGCACTTTAATAGTTTTTATGACTAATTTTTTCTAGCCGCTGTCATTTTGATGTGCCGTCAGGAATTAATCCCAAATTAGGCGAAGCGAAACAGTCTAACTCAACGGCCCTAAAGAAGATTATAGTTTAGATAATTACCACTGTTGCGGCTCAGTAATGAGTCGTTGAATAAAGCGAATAGTGCCACCTTGGTTTCTACCGCCGCCTTGCGATCGATCTGTCGAAGCGCGATTAACATTGTGATGGAAGTGAGAGTAACTCGTGGGACTATAATATTCATTATCGGCATCAAATATCTCCTCTCGTCGATCATCAATATTGAAATGGAATTGACCAGCAACAGCAGAACTCCATTCGACCAAGTACCAGGCTTTGTATTCATGACTTTGTAGAGAGTTGAAAATACTGGAATCAGTCGGACTGCCGCCAAAACGGAGGCGATCTTCGGGCTTCATTTCATCCCATGAACGAAAACCAGCACTGCCACCGGCTCCTACGGTAACAATAAATGTAGCCGCATTATATTGTTTATATCCAGCGGGATAATTTGCGGCATAATCAAGATGCGGCGTTGGTCCTAAGCGATACAAACGAAACCAAGCGAGGCCAGTGGAATTGGAGCGAACGCGCGGATCGCCACGTTCAAAAGCCCTGAATTCAATTGGATCTATAGAAGTCGGGCTTCTGGGAGCGAGTAAAGGAACAGGGTCTGGCTTACTAAGAAAAGGAGTTCCCACCATCGGATCAATAGCATTTGGTGCGGCCTTAAGACTGATGGCGAAGGGCGGTATTTCTAAAACATCCATTTCACAGCGTCGGTAAGAACCCACCGGGAAATAATTATCATTTCGTGCGCCAAATAGTGCACCATTAATTGCGGTGGTATTGCCGGAATTACTAACGGGAATGGCACTGGGCTTTGGTCCAATGGCACCGTCACGCACATCTATCCAGCCGTAGGCCTCCGGATGATCGACGGTTGCGCCGGTATCATAACCAATGCGCGAAGATTCTTGGATATACATGCAAGCAGCGGTGAGCATGAGGCGTGCTTGCGCTTCTTGAACGATGGCAGCGGTTTCGGTCACATCACTGCGCATACGGGTTAAGAAAACGACACTCAAAGCAGCAATTAACCCAGATATCCCAGCCACGATGATAAGAATGGTTCCTTGCCGATGATGACCTGACGGAAGAAGATGTCTGGCGTCAGCAATTTTTGGTATAGCGGTAAACAATAAGCGTGAATGTGTCATGAGATCAGCGTTCGTGGTAGAGCGTTTCTGTAACGATAACATTAATACGTATCTAAATTAGGATTACTGCTGAATGGCTTAAATGGATCAATGAACCCCTTGTTCGGATTGCGACTGCGCTGCTGACGCGCACCACGGAACGTAGTTCCGATAGAATTAAAAGACATGGTCAGTAACGCGCCGGTTAATGGATTTGTCCAAGAAATGCGATTCATACAGATTTGTGAACCATTACGCACATGTCGCACCGAAGAAACTTCTAGATCAGGCCAAGTCTCAGGGCGATAATTTAAATAGGGCACTCGCGTTTCACCTTCGATATTAATGTGCGCAATACTATCTTCGGATTTATTATTGCTGGCAGCATTCCAACTACCCGTGCTATAGCGTTTCGAACCAATTTGAGTAAGCGTTTGTCTAGTGAGTGGTTCCAGGCCAAGCGAGGGGTCGGAATAACCACGTGGAAAAATGAAAACATTTTCCATCGTGCGATTGAGCATGTCGGTAGCAAAATGGAAACCGGACGACACCCCACCCCAATTGCCGAGATGAAATTCACCGATGGTTTTTCGTCTAACCAGTGGGCGAGTATCATTTGGATCGGGCGAATTAACATAGCACCATTCACGTGAGACTGTCCATGCATCACCAAGCAGGCCATCTTTTTCATAGATCATCAATGGGGCATTTGCAGGCAGGTAGTCAAATACACCAATAAATCCCATTGAGCGATTGAGTCCATCCAATTGACGTTGTTGCCAACCACGAGGAGACCCAAGATCCGAACTGGCTATGTCATGATATTTACCAAAAAGCTGACGTTTTTTGGTGTTTTCTGAGGGATAGGATTTATTACCTTGGCCAGGTGGAGCTGGTGACCAAATAGGCAAGCGCATTTGGACCGAAACTTTTTCTACTAAATTGCCCCAAGCCCAGGTGCGGGGTAAATGCGCTTGCCAATCTTTTCGAGAACCATTGTTCTCATCGCTGCGGTCCTGTTCCCAACCATCAGCGTTATCATTAATGTTTGAGCGTTTGACATAGATATTCAGATCGTGCAATTCTTTGAGTGGCGTAAATGGCAGTCCATGTGGCCGCGCAGGCTGTCTTTTATCGTTGCCAATAACTCGCAGGGGCTGTTTAAATCTATCGTCAGAGGTGTCATAAGGGTCATCGTAGCTGAGCCAAAAATCAGTCTCCGCCAGAGCAATTTGAAAACCGGCACGTAAGACGGCATTCTCTGTCGCGAGCCGATTAGCGGTGCTTACGGTTTGCGATGCGACACGTAGGCCGCTGGTTGCAACATAAACAATGAGCATGCCCAACGTCACGGACAGCATAAGTTCAATGAGTGTAAAAGCGTTGGTTATGTGGTTGCGAATATACATCGGTGCTCCCTTTATAGTTATCGATTAATGAGCGAGAGACGTGGATCATAGAAATTAAACCGAGAGACAGTCGCGGCGCGCATACGAACAGATTTTGGCACTGGGCCGCGATCCAATTTGCCCAATATACCTATAATTAAAGGCTCTCCTCCATTCGGATTTGGTTTTGTCTTGAAGTTGCTGCCATTAAAATTGCGATCAGCACCGTAGAGTCCTTGGAATACTTTTATTCGCTCAGGACTAGAGGTGCCTTGGTCTAATTCCGGAAGTTTATCTTCACCAGGGTTGTCTGGGCCCAGAATGGAAATTTCAGCGCCCGTTTCACGTGAGGCAGTTTCTTCGGAAAATAGCATAGTTTTTTCAGGGTTGCGCATGGCAAATTGAAAACGATCTTGCCAATCGCCATGATTTATAAGTGCGGCGACACTGGATTTCCCAGCGATAGGGGCAGCACGAGGGTAACGACTTGCATCTACCGGCGCACTAGGAGCAGTCTCAAAATCTTCATATGCTTGCCAATCAACAGCCCAGAACACTAATTGGCGGCAACGTTCGCGGGGTTGAAAAACACGGGTTAAGGTGAAGTGTTCGCTAGGTCCAAATGCAGCCGGAAGGTCAACAGATAATTTTTTCTTGGGATAAGACATGCTACGGCCTGGATTCGTAATTGTCTGCGCCGAGACAAACTTCCATTGATTGGCGTCAACGCCATAATTATAGGGAGAGAAAGTCGCACCATCCATCGGAACATAACCACCAAATGGATCGTATTGGATTAATGGATAATCCATCATGATGGCACGATTCAACGGTCGAGGCGCACCCCAATCATAGGGATGAGCTGCCGCATAACGCATGACTAATGTCAGTGCATTTTCGTGAAACTTGCGGATCGTGGCAATGTCTGGAAGCGTAAAAGTTACGGTGCCGAGTTGATTCACCGTTGGCTTAATGGGATAAACCTGAAAAAAGCAGTTGCCCGCCTCCTCTAGTCGCATTCGACTGGAAAAATGCAATCATCCTCTCCGTTTCCCGTTCACCCATTTGGTGAGGGGGTAATTCCGTCAGAAATTACGCCTCCTGAGTCGGTGTTGGTGCAGACGCCA
>CANETI010000057.1 GCA_947440715.1 Planctomycetota bacterium
GGCCTGTTGCTCAAACCGGACCATCAATTCTGGGCCCATGATTCCCTCGGGAAAACCAGGGAAATTTTCAACTTCTGTGGTTGTCGTGAGCTGACCTCCTGCTTGTTCACCCGTGAACAAAATCGGCTCAAGATTGGCGCGAGCGGCGTAGATGGCGGCGGTGTATCCAGCGGGGCCGGATCCGATAATGGCAACGTTATTCATGAGTCGAAGCACATAAGCAGATGGCATTCAGTCAAGCCATGTCCTGCCGATATCTCGCAGCAACTTCAACCCAGCGCTTTTCTGTATCAGACCATCGTAAACGTCTTTTACCGTCACCTTTTGTTGCATCACGATCAGAGTTACCATTTCCGCACATTAACCACGCATCACTTGAACAACCATATGCCTGATACGCGCAAATTATTGAATATTTCTTGGATTATCCCCTGCTCAATGAAGCGCTTGCTTGCCCAATATTTGTTCCGCATGCGCGGTAATTGAATGCACTAATGTATGAGTCTGAACCGAAATAACGCCTAAATGGGTACAGAATCCCGCATGCCCCCTACCGGCACGATAGGACGGCTCACGGCTCGGCGTGGCCAAATATCGCTCCATCAACGGAATCGCATCGGTGACAAGAAATACACCCAAATAAACAACCATGCGCGATGTTTGACGTAATGAGGCGCCTAATACTTTGCGCTCAATACCATCAGCGGTGACCAACACCAAATCTCCGTGACCACGACAGCTCAAACGTTGGCCGGTAATAGCAAAGACCGCCGGAACCAAGGCGGTGTTAACGCGGTCCAAATAACACGATGTACCAATCTCATTATTAAGGAGACGCACGGCAACCACCACCATTCCAGGTGCCAGCACCACGGCGCCTCCACCGCTGACGCGCCGATGCATGGGCACTAGGTCAGCACGTGCATTGGCTGTCACTAATTCACGTTCCGGATCTTGATGCCGACCAATGACTAAACGAACGTCGGTCGGTTCAAAAACACGCAGCCACGGCAACGACACATCCATCACTGATTCACCAAGCGGATCAAGTGGTCCGCCTGGGTTGAGCGAGATCAGATCAGGGCGCGGTTCTACGAACATGGTCGCTCGCCTAATCGCTCGCGCGATTCACTTATTGATGAACGCACACGCCCAACGCATCTGCGGCGGCTTCCATGACAGCTTCTGACAACGTTGGATGAGCATGGATGGTTTCCATGATCTCTTTGGCGGTACTTTCCAATTTCATTGCCAAACTCAATTCGCCCAGCAATTCAGTCGCGTCATAACCAACGATATGAGCACCAATCAATTGATCAAACTCAGCATCAAAAATTAATTTAACCATACCTTCTGGATGACCAATCGCCTTGGCTTTACCAGAAGCCATGAACTGAAATCGGCCAATTTTCACTTTGTGGCCAGCAGCGATAGCTTTCTTTTCCGATAAACCAACTGACGCCACTTGCGGCTGGCAATACGTACATCCTGGAATTTGCGCGTAATCGACTGGCTGCGCATGTCCAACGATGTGCCCAACCGCCGCTTCGCCTTCGAAGCTTGCCTTATGTGCTAATAATTGTTTACCGGCCACGTCGCCAATGGCGTACACGCCAGCGATATTGGTCGCCTGATTCGCATCTACGGCAATAAATCCGCGTTCATCTAATTTAACGCCCGCTTTTTCCAGCGCGATACTTTCGGTGTTGGCAAGAAAGCCAACCGCGACCAAGACTTGTTCCACTTCAATAATCTCAGCTTTACCATCTTTATCCAAATGGACGGCAACGCTGTCGGCCTTTTGTTCGAGTTTTACGACTTTGGTGCCCGTCTTAATCGTCACGCCCTTTTTGGTGAATTCGCGTTCAACGACTTTCGCGATTTCGTGATCTTCAACTGGCAACACTTGATCCAATACTTCAACAACCGTGACTTTGGTGCCCAACGAGGAGAAGAAATAACCAAATTCCATACCAATGGCACCGGCACCGATGCACAGCAATGATTTTGGCTGCTGCGTATTTCCTAATAAATGGCGGTAATTAACCACTTGTTTACCATCGACTGGTAAATGTGGGA
Source organism: Planctomycetota bacterium (assembly GCA_947440715.1). Lineage (GTDB taxonomy): Bacteria > Planctomycetota > UBA11346 > UBA11346 > UBA11346 > BOG-1363. The sequence continues at coordinate 2,080 of CANETI010000057.1, forward strand.
ACGTGCGCGGCTTATGCCCAGTAGCGATAATAATATTATCCGCCGTAACCTGTTGACTGCTGCCATCTGCTTTCGCGACAGCGAGCGTTTTTGCGTCAACAAAAGACGCGGTACCCATCAACACGGTGACTTTGTTCTTCTTCATCAAGAACTCGATGCCTTTGGCCATTTGCCCAGCAACATCGCGTGAGCGTTTGATGACGGCAGGGAAGTCTGCGCGAACATTATCAGCGAGTAAGCCAAATTCTTTTGCGTGCTTAAAGCCCTCAAACATTTCAGCGCTTTTCAGCAACGCTTTGGTGGGGATACAACCCCAGTTCAAACAAATACCACCCAAATGTTCACGCTCAATAATAGCTGTTTTTTTACCATGTTGGGCGGCCTTAATTGCAGCGACGTAACCACCAGGGCCAGCACCAATAATAATTACTTCGTAATCAGACATGGGATTCTCTCTCAAAGTATGCGTAAATGACTGAACTCAATACGACTTAAACTCTTACACTCTTACACTAACAGCGTCGCAGGCGCTTCTAACAACTCACGCAGAGTCTTAAGGAATGCTGCCGCATCAGCGCCATCAACGGCACGATGATCAGCACTCAAGGTCACGCGCATAACTTTACCTGCGACTAATTGTCCGTGTTTGACGACGGCTTCATCTTTAATGCCAGCAACCGCTAAAATGGCGACCTGCGGCGGATTAATAATCGCCACAAATTCACTGATACCAAACATGCCTAAATTGCTGATGGTAAAGCTACCACCTTGGAATTCGGCTGGCTGTAACTTACCCTCGACCGCCTTCTTTGCTAACGCGCGGACTTCTTCACCGATTTGCTTAACGCTTTTGGCATGTGCCTTGGTAACAATAGGGGTAATCAATCCATCTGGGATAGCGACGGCGACGCTGATATCTGCGCTGTCATATTGTTTAATGGAATTGCCATGAAAGGTCGCATTCACTTTAGGATGAGCGCGCAAGGCCAAGGCTGAAGCGCGCACAATTAAATCATTAATCGTCACATTCATACCTTCGAGCACATTGATTTGCTCGCGCATGGCGACCAAAGCGCCCGCATCAATCGATTCGCTCACGTAAAAATGTGGGATTTGCGTTTTCGCTTCGAGTAAGCGTTTGCCAATAATTTGGCGCATGGGCGACATCGCGACATCGGCACCGGCACCATCTGGGCGCAGCACTTTTAGTTTTGGCTTCGTTGGCTTTCCTGCAGCAACGCCAATTTTCGCCGAGCCCGATTTCGCCGCCGCTTCAACGTCACGTCGCACAATGCGACCATCTGGACCACTGCCTTTTACTTGACGCACATCGACGCCCAAAGCGGCTGCCACTTTGGCCGCCACTGGGGAAATACGGACACCTTTTGGTAAGGCTGCGGGAGCACTGGGTTTCGCCGCTACCGGTGCCGGTGCAGCAATGGGCGCAGTGGCAACAGGAGTCGCAACAGATGGAGCAGCGCCACTTATTGACGCAGCGATTTTTTGGTTCTTCGCTTTCGCTTTGGTCAACGCTTCTTTTATATCTTCACCGGCTTTGGTGGTAAAAATTGCCACGACTTGATTAACCAGAGCGACGTCGCCAGCGGGAATGATGATTTCAGCACAAATGCCGCCGTCAGGCGATTCCCATTCGGTGACTGATTTATCGGTTTGTAGTTCAGCGATAACGTCGCCGACTTTGACTTTATCCCCAGGCTTGATGCGCCAGGCAACAATGGTGCCTTCGGTCATGGTCGGTGATTTGGAAGGCATCAGTTGTTCAATAATCATGGTAGGGTCCGATAACAGGAAGTGCGCTGTTCCGGAAGTCCCGGATGGTTGGCATTTCGGCTGTGGTTAAGAGTTGATAGTTGGTCGGTCGTTTTCATCTATGATAAATGAGTGGCGCTCATCAGCGACGGCTGAATTTAACGATGGCTGAATTTAACGATAGCAGGCCTTCTTCACCGCCGCGATGATGCGGTGTGGTTTCGGTAACGTTTCATGTTCCAAGTTTGATGCGTACGGCATTGGATTTTCCGTGGTGGTTACGCGACCAACTGGTGCATCAAGTTCATCGAAACAGCGATCCATTAATTGCACGCCGATTTCGGCACCGAGACCACCAGTTAAGTAGCACTCTTCTACCACTACACAGCGATTAGTTTTCTTCACCGAGGTTGCGATCAAATCAATATCGAGTGGTTTAACCGTACGTGGATCAACGATCTCGCAGGAGATGCCTTCCTTCGCCAGTTCATCAGCGGCTTCCATCGCCCAATGCACACTGCGACTAAAAGCCACGATGGTACAATCGCTGCCTTCACGTTTGATATCACCTTTACCAAAAGGAATCGCGTAATCTGCCGTTGGAATATCTTGCTCAAAATTATAGAGCATTTCATTTTCAAGGAAGCACACCGGATTTGACTGACGCAGGGCGGTCTTCATCAAACCTTTGGCATCAAACGGCGTAGATGGACTAACTACAATTAATCCTGGGAAATGAGAGAAAATAGCTTCAACCGCATGGCTATGCTGCGACGAAACGCGCGGTCCGGCACCATTTGGTCCACGCATAATGAGCGGAATGGTAAACATGCCGCCCGTCATATAACTCATCTTTGACGCATTCGAAATAATTTGATCGAAGGAGGGAAAAGCGAAATTCCAACTCATGTATTCAATGACTGGACGTAAACCCGTCATCGCCGCGCCAACGGCTAATCCGGTAAATCCCGATTCCGTAATCGGCGTATCAATAACGCGATCAGGGCCAAATTCATCCAACAGTCCTTTGGTCACTTTATACGCACCGTTATATTGCGCGACTTCTTCACCCATCACGACGATGGTGGGATCTTTTTTCATTTCTTCGTACAGCGCTTGGCAAATCGCCATGCGCATCGACACCAACTGCGTGCCATCCGACAACAATACGCCTTTAAAACCATTGATTGGTTCACCGGCTTTGGTGTTGAGCGAGCGCGAAGCTTTAAATGGGGGCGTAGCGATTGCAGTCATGGCAGGGCTCATTCTTCCGCGAAAACGTGACGAAACTGTTCCGACATGGGCGGTTCTTCACTCTCTTCCGAGAATTGAATCGCTTCGAGAACCTGAGTCATGACTTGTTCATCAATTTGTTCTGCGCCCGCTGCGGTCAACCAACCCGCTTCAATCAAACTCGCCTGCGTGCGCAAAATCGGGTCCAATTTCATGTATTTTTCAATTTCTTCTTTGGTCCGGTAATCACCTTTTTGCGTACCCTTAGCCGCCGAATCCGACGCTGAGTGCCCACGGAAGCGATACGTTTTAGCTTCCACTAAAACCGGCTGTCCAGCGCGTGCCCAGGCCACGGCTTGCTGTGCGGTTTTCCACGACGCTAATAAATCTAAACCATCAAACGTGAGAGATTTCAAGCCATAACCGGCGGCTTTTGCTTCGGCAATATTTTCAACCGCAACAGCTCGATGACAAGCCGTTCCCATACCATAACGATTATTTTCAATGACATAAATGGCTGGCAGATTCCATAAGCCGGCCATATTGAGCGATTCATGAAACGTGCCCTGGGGCACGGCGCCGTCACCTAAAAAAGTAACACTCACGCCGCCGGTCTTTTTATATTTGGCCGAAAATGCAGCGCCGGTTCCGACTGGAATTTGACCACCCACGATTCCATGGCCGCCCAACATGCCTTTCTCTTTCGAGAAAAAATGCATCGAGCCGCCTTTGCCGCGCACATTGCCAGTAACCTTACCGTACAATTCGGCCATTAATTCTTTCGGATCTAATCCGCATAAGAGCGCCAACGCGTGACAGCGATAACTGGTTACGGTTGAATCGCGCTTAACCTCAAGGTGATCATAGAAACCCGTCTGCACGGCTTCTTGGCCAATATACAAATGCAAAAATCCTGCTATTTTTTTTATTTGCGTGCCATCACGGAAAGAGCCTGATTGCTTTTCCGCCTGCTCTTCAAAGCGGCGAATCAGCACCATTTGTCGATACATTTTCAGCAAGCGTTCCTTGCCGATTTCTGTACGAACAGCTTTCGCGTCGATGGATGTCGTGGTGGTACTGATCATTCCTGACCTCGTGCGTTATCGCGCGCGGTCAGCGGTGACCGTCACAGCGAGGACGGTTTATTTATTGTTGGTTGTCGAGCGAAATGCCGGAACGGGGAGCCGCTGGTTGTTCAGCAGGTTTATCCGTGACGGCGGCCGGTTTGTCGGCAGGAACCACGGGTACGGCTGGAGCGGCGGGTACGTTTGCTGCAGGAGCTGGCACCACAGGTTTTTCAATTGGAGCGACCGGAACAACGGGGACAGTCGGAACTGGGACAGCGGCATCAACTGGTGCCGGAACAGGTGCTACAGGGGCAACTGATGTTGGCACCACCAATTGTTCGACGGATGGCGGCGTATTAATGGGCGATGACGGAACTGGTGGCAACGTCGTCGCCGGCGCATCACCCGTCGATAAAGTGGTAGCAGGAGTTCCCGCCGCGTGACCAAAGTCACCTGCATGCTGGACCGACAAAATCAGCACAATGGCCATAAACAGTGCTGACAACCAACCCGTGATTTTACTCATTTTACGGCCTGCACCAACACCTAAGGTACTGTCCAATTGTCCACCGCCACCAAAAGCGCTGGAAATATCACCAGCACCTCCTTGTAGCAAAATGAGTCCAATTAAAAATAAACACATTGGCACCAGCACAATAAATAAAACTAAGGTCAGGGTCGTCACGACATTTTCTCGCTAAGTAAATTGTTTCGTCAAAAGATCAGGCAGCAGCAATAATGGCAATAAAGTCAGCCGCCTTCAGGCTGGCTCCACCCACCAACGCACCGTCTACATCCGGTTGCGACAATAATTCTTTGGCGTTATCCGGCTTGACCGAACCACCGTATTGAATGCGGATTTTATCGGCTAATTCACCGACGATACTGCGCAAAACTCCGCGCACGAATGCATGTGCTTCTTGCGCTTGAGCGGTGGTCGCCGTACGACCCGTACCAATCGCCCAGACCGGTTCATAGGCAACGACGAGCGTGCCTAATTGTTCGGCAGATAATCCTGCCAAACCACCCGTAATTTGTTGTTTTAAGACGGTTTCCAATTTTCCACCATCGCGTTCAGCCAGCGTTTCGCCAATACACAAAATAGGAACGAGTCCTTGAGCTAACACCGCCTTGAGTCGTTTATTAACCGTCTCATTTGTTTCACCAAACAATTGGCGGCGTTCACTATGACCGAGCACGACGTATTTTGCTCCAGCAGCCTTTAAATGACTTGCCGAAATCTCTCCGGTGAAGGCACCTTTTTCTTCCCAATAAGCGTTTTGTCCGCCAACACCAATCGCTGATCCAGCAGCGGCTTGCGCAACGGCATAGACACAAAGAGCCGTTGGACAGACGGCGACTTCAACTTTACCAGCGGCAGCAGCCGGGGCTAAAGCGCGCACCAAGGCAACGCCTTCTTCAACGCTCAAATTGAGTTTCCAATTGCCAGCAATAAACGGCTTACGAGACATAGTTTCCTTCGTCCACCATGTGAGTTAGCAGCCTAAGTCCTGGCCAGTTCAGCGGTGGGGCGAAAACCATAGAGGGCCACCCACCTCGGTCAATGCCCCCAAAGTACCTCTTTCGGCTGGAGATGGCCTGTTTGCGTCAATGGAAGCCGCCTTAAAATACCTGTGTTTGCTACATTTCGTTCTATTTGTTGTTTCGCTCAACTAAAAAAAGTGCTTTCGTACCACTTCGAGCGGTAAAGACATCCTACCAAGACCCACGTAGTCGATACGCCCTACCACCTGCTTGCACCCAACCGCTGTCCTCAGATGTTTTGCAACATGTCCGTACCGACCGTTCTCATCAGCAGCCTTGGCCTCATGGGCGGCAGTCTCGCCGCAGCGCTTAGCCGCGTTGGTTGGCGGGTTTTATTACATCATCGCCGACCAGAAGTTGCCATACATGGAGAAGAGCTGGGCTACGGAAAAGCGATCACGGATTTAACCCACGCCTTAGGGCAAGCAGACTTAGTCGTCATATGCTCGCCAGTCAGCACCATTGCGGACACGGTGCGGCAATTGGCGAGTCTTCATCCACGACCCGTTTTTACCGATGTTGGCAGCGTTAAAGGTCCAATCTGCGCTGCCTTATATGATCTCGGACAAGCCGGCCGCTATATCGGCAGTCACCCGATGGCTGGCAGTCATTTACAAGGTCTGCAACATGCCCGCGCTAATTTATACCATGGCTGCATGACCGCCATTACCCCGGTTGAATTAACGCCAGAACACCCCATCGCCTTAGTTGAACAATTATGGCGCGCGGTTGGCAGTCGCTTGTGTCGGTTCACACCAGAAGCCCACGACCAAGCCGTCGCCCAGGCCTCGCATTTACCACACGTCATGGCCGCTGCCACGGCAGCGCTGCTTGGCGCCAGCGCCGCGCCATTAGCCGCGACCGGTTTTCGCGACACCACTCGAGTCGCCGGTAGCAGCCCCGATTTGTGGGCTGATATTCTTTTACATAATCGCGACGCCATGCTGCAAGCACTGCAATTCGCTCAACAACATTTACAGCAATTAGAACAGGCATTAAAAAATCGGGATATCTCTGCTTCTGCCGCTTGGCTAGAACAGGGACGCGCTGGCCGGTGCCGCTTTGAACAACATGCGCAGATTGATGTGCCGAGCGTGGCAGAAGAAGCGTGAACACACCCGTTTGTTAAATCTCAATTATAAGCACAATCATAAAAAATAACCCCAGTGAATTCACTGGGGTTATTCATTTATACTCCATCAACCAATTTTATTCTTGGCGACGGCGGAGCCCAACAAAAAGGCCAAATAATCCCAACAACACAAAGGTCGCAACTCCAGATCCGAGGCCGCAGCCTCCACCGCTGGAACCAGATGAAACCGATCCAGGAGTAACTTTATTATCAGAAACACTGGTTTCTGGATCCGCTGCCGAAAATGACATGGTCGCCGCGGGTGAAATAGTGCTCACATGGTAGGCGGTATCTGGCTTAACAGTTACCGTTAGTCTGGTCGCCTTTCCAGTAACAATTGGATTAATTGTAAGGTCGGTCGACAGCGTATTGGGCTGAATGGTCACGGTACTAGTAGATTGAAAATCTACACCAACAGTAGCGCCAGTGAATGTGTATTTGACTAAAACGGACTGACTAACCGCCTGTCCAGATGGCACACCAGGATAGGAAAAACGAAACACCCCAGGAGTTGAAGGACGTCTAGCATTACTTACCAACGCCACTGATATTGTTGGTTCATTATCTTGAATGGTTACAGTTGCTGAATTAGGAGCGCCAATAGAATAGTCGGTCCCTTGGTTATTGATTGCCAATTGCACGGATTCGCTTCCCTCAGCAACTTGGTTGTCTAACGGACGCACACCAATATTTACTGAGTTTGCGCCCGCTAAAATTTGCACTTGCGTCAATTCATTTGAGGTCACCATATAGGTTTGTGTCGGGGTAGTGGTGTTAAAAAATTCATAACGGGAACCATTCACCGCAGTACCGGAAACACTTAGACGTAATGCGACCACGCCGACTTGACCTGCATTTCGAGCAACCGAAACAGTAAACATTCCATTCACAGGGGTAACATTCGACTCAGTTGCAGCTGAAATCGGTGCCGTAATCGTCACCGTGCCAATCACATCATTGATGTGCATGGTTGCTGATGGGTTTAAGCTAGATGATGTGCTTCCTCCCAATTTATAGTCTTCAGTACCAAGCAGCGATAATACCATTGAAGTTGGAGACCCAGTAGAGATTGGACGAACTGGCAACAACAGGGTTGTCTGACCCGCCACAAAAGTCACCTCACGTTGAAGGGTTTCGAATGCCGTTCCCTCACCAACGAGTAACCCACCTCCAAGACCAGTTAATAAGAACGGCACCTTAACACTACGGGTGTATGGTTTTGATAAAGTAAAACGAAATGCCCCCTCAGTGTTTGGTAGGCCTGCACTTGTTTCCACGCTGACACCAGCCACCACATCACGATCTGCAATGGTGACCAACGCATCTTGAGGGGTTA
>CANETI010000058.1 GCA_947440715.1 Planctomycetota bacterium
CAAAAAAATCTAGTTGTCATCGGCAACGGTATGGTCGGCCATCGCTTTTTGGAACAAGCCGTCGAGGCCGGGCTCCATATGCAATTCAACATCATCACGTTCTGCGAAGAGCCACGCTACGCCTACGACCGCGTTTATTTGTCGAGTTATTTCAGCGGCAAGACTGCCGAAGATTTATCGCTGCTGTCGAAACCCGATTATTACCAAGCCAATGGCATTCACGTCCACCTGGGTGAAAAAGTCGTTTCCATAAATCGCGCGGCGAAAACCGTGACCTCGGATAAGGGCACCGCGATTAGCTATGATACATTAGTGCTCGCCACCGGCAGTTTCCCCTTTGTGCCGCCAATTCCAGGTAACGACGCGAAGGGCTGTTTTGTTTATCGCACCATCGAAGATTTAGATGCGATGAAAGCATGGGCGAAACGCAGCACCATCGGCGTCGTCATTGGCGGCGGTTTACTCGGTCTCGAATGTGCCAGCGCACTCAAAAATATGGGCCTGCAAACCAATGTCGTCGAATTTGCGCCACGATTAATGACGGTGCAGGTGGATGATGGCGGCGGCGCTATTTTACGCGCTAAAATCGAATCGCTGGGCGTGAAGGTGCACACCTCGAAAGCCACGACCGATATTGCGAAAAACGATGACGGCACGATTAAATGCCTGCGTTTCGCCGATAAAACTGAATTGGCAACCGACATGATCGTGTTCAGCGCTGGCATTCGTCCGCGTGATGAACTCCCCAAATCAGCAGGCCTCGCCATGGGCCAACGTGGCGGCGTCGTCATTGATAATAACTGCCGCACCAATGATCCGGCTATTTTCGCCATCGGTGAAGTCGCGCTCCACGAAAATCGCATCTACGGATTAGTCGCCCCAGGATATCACATGGCGAAAGTCGTCGTTGATGTATTAAAACAGGCGGCAAATCCTGCCACCTTCACCGGCTTCGATATGTCGACCAAACTCAAATTAATGGGCGTCGATGTTGGTTCATTCGGCGACACCTTTGCCACGACACCTGGGAGCCACGTGGTGTCGTTCACTGATTCGAAGAATGGAACCTATAAAAAGTTAGTTTTATCACCTGATCGTAAGACCTTGCTCGGTGGTATTTTAGTCGGCGATGCATCGAATTACGGCTCATTACACCAATTCATGCTGAATAAGGTCGTACTGCCACCAACGCCCGAAGATTTAATTCTACCGGTGCGCGATGGCGCAAAACCAGCAGGCATGGGCCCAGAACATTTGCCCGATGCCGCGACCATTTGTTCATGCCATAACGTCACCAAGGGCGCGATTTGCGCTGCCATCAACGAAAAACAATGCGTGGAAGTCGGACAAATTAAAGCCTGCACCAAAGCCGGTACCGGTTGCGGATCATGCGTTACCTTGGTCAAAGACATCCTGCGCTACGAACTGAAAAAAGCCGGCGTTGAAGTAAAAAACCACGTCTGCGAACACTTCGCTTATTCGCGCCAGGAACTCTACAGTTTAGTGCGCCTGCATAAATTACAGAGCTTCGATGCGTTACTCGCCCAATTTGGCAAAGGCAAAGGCTGCGAAATCTGCAAACCCGCTGTCGGATCTATTATGGCCAGCGCGTGGAACGACCACATTTTGGAACCGAAACATGCGCAACTGCAAGACACCAACGATCGCTTCTTGGGCAATATTCAAAAAGACGGCACCTATTCGGTGGTTCCACGCGTACCCGCTGGTGAAATTACCCCAGATCAATTGATCGCACTCGGCGTAGTGGCGAAGCAATACAACCTCTACACCAAAATCACCGGTGGCCAACGCGTCGACTTATTTGGCGCGCGTGTCGAACAATTGCCGCCGATTTGGGAAGCCTTAATCGCCGCCGGTTTCGAAAGCGGTCACGCCTACGGCAAAGCACTACGCACCGTAAAATCGTGCGTCGGCTCAACGTGGTGTCGCTACGGCGTGCAAGACAGCGTTGCCTTAGCGATTAATATCGAGAATCGCTACAAAGGTTTACGCTCACCGCATAAACTCAAAAGTGCCGTCAGTGGCTGTGCGCGCGAATGCGCCGAAGCGCAAAGCAAAGACTTCGGCATTATTGCCACCGAAAATGGCTATAATCTCTATGTTTGCGGCAATGGCGGCATGAAACCACAGCACGCTTTATTATTAGCGGCAGACCTCAGCGAAGCCGAGGTTATTCGTCTCACTGACCGCTTTCTGATGTTTTACGTGCGTACGGCGGATCGCTTAGAACGCACCGCGACGTGGTTTAATAAACTCGAAGGCGGCTTGGATTACCTCAAAGACGTCATCATCAACGACAAGCTTGGCATCTGCGCCGAATTAGAAGCCGAAATGCAGCACGTCGTGGATACTTACCAAGACGAATGGAAAACCGCGATTACCGACCCAAGTCTACGCGCACGTTTCCGTCCATTTATTAACAGCGATGCCGCCGATCCCAGCGTTGTCATGGTCAAAGAACGCGGCCAACCACGTCCCGCGACCTATGAAGAAAAAGCTGAACTCATGTCCACCCTCATTCCTGCTCTGATTCCTGCTTAAGCACAAGGAGCTATATTCATGTCTGCCACCGCCACCGCTCCTGCCACCGCGACCTGGACCACCGTCTGCCGCGTCGATGACATTATTCCCGCCACCGGCGTAGCTGCCTTAATAAAGGGTCAGCAAATTGCCCTCGTGCGTCCCGCCAACGACGAACGCATCTTCGCCATCAGCAATTACGATCCAATTAGTAAAGCCTTCGTTCTAGCCCGCGGCATCGTCGGCGATAAAAATGGCATCCTCAAAATCACCTCACCCATTTACAAGCAAGGCTTCGATTTAATCACCGGTCAATGCCTAGATGATGCAACGGTAAAAATTCCAACTTACCAAGTCAAAGTATTAAACGGACAAATCAGCGTCCTCGTGTAATTCATCGATAAAAACCGGATAATTTTAATTATTTATAAAAAAGGCAGCGACAAAAGTCGCTGCCTTTTTTATTCCTATTTCAGCATCAATAATCGTCTTCAATTCAATGAGGGGATGCAGGGGCAAAGCCCCGCAGAAATTAACCCTAATGCAAAGCAACCCAGACAAAATAATTACGGAAAACGAAATGGGGTGCAGGGGCAAAGCCCTTGCCGGGGCGTAGCGGGGCAGAGCCCAGCGAACAACAATCCCCCGAGCGAGCCTGCGCGAGCGAGCGGGGACCAGGTTCAGTTGCGCGCAGCGCAACACGACGGCGAAGCCGGCGTCAGGCCGCAGGCCGTGAACCGCAGCTAGCGCAGCAGCTCAGAGGGCCTGTTGCCAACAAACCGAACCCTTATCGCCACCATCTTCATCAACAAAAACAAATACAACCCCGCCATCGCCTAATTTAAAATCCGTCAGGTCGGAGGTAATACGATGGTGGAAGCGTTGAGGACGACCAACCATGCGATCGATATCCATCGGCCCATTTGCCCACAATGGATATCCACCGATCTTGGTGCAATCACAGCCAAGCTCATCAACCATATCGACCCAGGCATCAGACGCGGCCATATCTAATCCGGTAGCATCAACATCAAGGTCGACTGGTTCATTAATTTCTTCGCCGTACGCGACTTTAAATCCTTTCCAGTCTCCTGGGCACACGCCATGAATGACCGATAGGAATACTTCCGACTTTGGTGCGATGATGACGGCGTTGTCACCCTTATGGGGTAAATTATCAAACGACTCCAGCGGATCTGAGCGATCTAAAAAGGTTAATACCATTAATTCAGAGTCTTCCGCGAGCGGCAACGCTGACACCAAAGCCATGGTTTTTCCCGTGCGTTGACCACGTGGATGCTTAACTCCACGCTTTACATGACCGCCTAATTGGCCGATAGCGAGTGAAGGATTTGTGGCACGAATAAGGGGACGGCTAATCATGAGAATCTCTTGGTGAAGGGCGCACTCTATGGGCTGGGGCGTGAGTGCCAATCAATGCTCGGTATCCGTTGAGTGTGCAAATTTTGCCCAATTAATATCCACTTGGCAATAAAAAAAGTATCCACGGACGACCTGATCACCGAATAACCCCCCTCATCAGGAACAAAATTGCCGATGCATAAGGTTTTGCCTCGGCAATTTCACCGTGTGTAGCAGAGCAGAAAATATTACCAATTTACGCGAGTTTAATTTAAATTAACTCGGTAATTTCCGTGCGCTGACAAATATTTATTAGTTTATTTAATACTAAATTGACGACGACTCTGGACACTGATGCATTACACTATTGATGCAGTTACGTAACTTTGGGAAAAAATAATTTGCGTGTTGAATAAATGTATACTATATTCCCGTCAGGAACCCATTAACCCAGGAGCGCATTAACATGCCAGTCAAGAAAAAGGCCGCCAAGGCCAAGAAACCAGCCGTCAAAAAAGCCGCTAAGGGCAAAGTTGGCCGTCCAGCCAAAGCAGCGAAAGCTGTCAAAGCAGCGAAACCAGCAAAAGCTGGCGCAAAGCGCGGCCCAGGCCGTCCTCGCAAGAACGCTTAATTAATAATTAAGCGCGGCCGCCGACCAGCGGTGGCCCATCTTCGGATGAACGCCGCTGGTCAGCGTACCACTTCTGCGATTCTCTAAATGAGCAATGCGATTTGCATTACTCCACCGATTATCCTCTCATCAAGTTACTCCGCTTCGGCTGAGGCTACCATGAGCAGCAATCGGATATCAATCAAACGTTCCGAGTCTTATCTCCTAACCCCAATAAACGAATTTCGATTCGTTCGCTGGACATGGATCTAAGAACGGGGTGGAGGGGGAAACCCCGAAACCTCCCGCGACGACTGAGCTAGGCAAGCACAGTCTGAGGAAAGGAGCTGCGCCCATGTACTTGAGGGTTTCCCTCACGGACCGCTGTAATTTGCGGTGCCTCTACTGTCTTCCTGAACAAGCCCAATTTGCGACCACTCGCGCGACCAGCGCTGAGTTGCGTCGCTTAACTGCGTTAATCTGGGCTGCCGCCGGAGTCAAAAAAATTCGTCTAACTGGTGGTGAGCCAACGCTTTGCGACGACCTACCTGAATTCGTCGCCCACGCTCGTTCGCTAGTCAATGTTGTCGGGATGACGACCAACGGTGTGCTGTTAGAGCCGATGTTGCCTGCGCTCCAAGCTGCCGGACTCACGCGTTTAAATATCTCGCTCGACGCCATTGATGCAGAAAATTTTCGCCGCTTCTCGCGCCGTGATGGACTTGATCGCGTGCTGTCTTCGATTCGCGCCGCACGTCGATTTGGATTTAATCCATTAAAAATTAATGCCGTCGCGATGCCCGACACCGACTACGCGATGCTGACTAAATTCGCCGCCTGGGAAGGTGTGCATCTACGCTTTATTGAATTAATGGCCATTGGCGAAGCGCGTTCTTTTCAACCACGCGCTCATGTCAGCGCAGATGTTATGCGCCAACGGATATTTGACGCAGGCGTGCGATTAACGGAACGCGTCGATTTGGATGAACCGACCTCACGGGTGTGGGCCATTGATGATAATGACCCAGCAAATTGCTCAGTCGGCTTTATTACCACCGTCAGCCAGCCATTTTGCGCCACTTGTGATCGTTTACGCCTCTCCTCACAAGGACGATTATTTACCTGCCTGATGGATAATAGCGGCCATGATTTACTCACCGCCCTACGAGCTGGCGACGAAGACGGAGTTAAAACAACCGTGGTCGCAGCCGTTCGCGGTAAAAAACCACCAGCCAGTTTCGTTCGACACGACAACATGGCTTCGATTGGCGGCTGAGTGCCAACCGTCAATGTTTTATATTTCGCTCAGGTACGCGACCGCTGCGGGCGTGATCAGGAACAATTCACCTTACCGATGTCCGTCACTGCCAATGACGTATTAACGGCCATCGTTGCTCAGTATCCAACCCACGAAAAATTGATTCACAGCTGTCGCGTGGCGATTAATCACGCCTTTATTAACGCCGCTGTCAGCCTTGATGAAAACAGTGAAATCGCGCTGATTCCGCCCGTCAGTGGCGGTTAATCGTGAACAATTACGGCATTATTGATGGACCTTTACCAGCAACGCTGCTGTCGTCAGTAACCCTGTGCACACCGGCTCATGGTGCCATCAGCAGCTTTATTGGCGTGGTACGAAATCACCATCATGGCCGAGGCGTCACTCATTTGCACTACGACTGTTATCGACCAATGGCTGAGGCCATGCTCGCACAGTTAATAATTGAAACCCAACAACGCTTTGATCCGGAATTGATCGCCACAGTGCATCACGGCATCGGCCATATGCTCCCAGGCCAAGCCTCCGTCGCCATTCACGTCGCCACCGCCCATCGCGTCGCCGCCTTCGACGCTTGCCGTCACCTCATCGAACGCATCAAAGAAGATTTACCGGTGTGGAAACAGGAATTTTATGACGATGGTACGTCGTTGTGGCTTAAGGGTTCGTGATGGGAACCAATTCAAAAAAAGTAAATGACTAAGGATACTATGACCAAAACATTATCACATCTCGATGCCAGTAATCAGGTGCGCATGGTCGATGTCGGTGATAAAGCCGTCACTGAAAGAAGCGCTAGCGCGCGAGCGGTGGTCACCTTACCAACCGCATGCGCGGCGGTTTTGAAAGCTGGGGGCGCGACGCGTAAAGGGAATGTTTTTGAAGTCGCGCGCTTGGCGGGAATTATGGCCGCCAAACGCACCAGCGATTTAATTCCGCTCTGTCATCAGATTCCACTCAGTGGCGTGTCATGCGAGATTAAACTTACGGGTAAACGTGTCGTCATTACCACAAATGCACGTTGTTCTGGTCAAACTGGCGTGGAAATGGAGGCTTTAACAGCGGCCTCGGTAACGGCGCTAACGATCTATGATATGTTGAAGGCCATCAGTCATGATATCGTTATTAGTGGTATTGAATTAATCAGCAAAGACGGCGGGCGCAGTGGGAGTATTCGTCGATGAAATACGTGATGTTGTGGTCATTTAAAAATTACGCCTTTTAGGACCGCGCGAAAGAAATGAATGAATAGTAATGCACTAGCGCCAACGGCGCGGAACAATACCAACCTAGGGAAACGCCCAATTCATCACTCACAAAAAATAAAAGTGCGAAGGTTATGCCGTCTTAGAATCCCAACGGGATTCCGTCCCAAAGCCCAGGGTTGCGCGCGCCGCGCTACCCTGGGAAATAATAGCATGAACATCCCAACCCCAACGGGGTTGCGTATAACCATCGAACTTATCAGCCAAGACCAGGGGGATAAACAATCGGTGTTGGATTATATCAGGAGGACACAACCCCGTTGGGGTTGATCATTCGATGGGATCATTTCCCAGGGTAGCTACGCAACCCTGGGCTTTGGGACGGAATCCCGTTGGGATTCTAAGAATGAAAGATACCGATCTTCGCTAACTAATTCGCAATACTCATTATCTGGGTAATGAATCAGCTGATCAGATACGCGCCGTTGGCGTTACCCCATGCTGATGGTTTACGTCGTCGTTTTCGCGTCTTTTACTCATATTCTATTCGCCAATTGAATTTATCACGAAAAGGATTTCATTATGATTACTTATGCCGATGCCATGGCACAACTCACTTCACTGACACTGGCTCCTGCTCACGAACGCTTGGCATTAACCGATGCTGCTGGGCGCGTCGTTGCTCAGGATATTCAGCTACAAACCGATCAACCGTCATTTGATCGCGCAACCATGGATGGTTATGCGCTCTGTCTGCGTGATGGTTGCGCGACCTACACCGTGCGCGGAACTATTTTTGCCGGTGCGCATTATACTGGAACGCTCGTTCCTGGAGAAGCCGTGCGCATCATGACTGGCGCACCGGCACCCAAAGGTACCACGGTGGTGCCGCATGAATTAACTAATCGCGGGGAAACCGTGGTCACCATCGCAGATGCCAAAGCCCTGGTGCCTGGGCGTAATATTGCTTGGCAAGGTGAAGATGGTCGCGCTGGTGCGGTAATTATTCGTGCTGGCACGCGCTTGTCGCCATTGGTGTTGTCACTCGCAGCGATGGCTGGAGTAAATGAAGTTAATGTCATCGTCGCGCCACGTCTCGGTATCGTCACCACCGGTGATGAAGTCGGCGGTGCTGGTCCTGCTGGGATAAATGATTCAAACGGCCCATTTTTAAGCGGTTTTGCGCACGCTTTAGGTTTGTCCGCCACGCGCACACACGCCAGTGATTCCGACCAGGCGCTGCGTTCAGCATTACAACAAGCGCATCAACAGCACGATATCGTCGTCACCACCGGCGGCGTGAGCGCTGGGGCAAAAGATTTAGTTCCCGCTATTGCCGCTGAATTAGGTTTCAAAACTATTTTCCATCATGTCGCCATTCAACCCGGTAAACCAATTCTGCTCATGCAAAATGGTGACAAGTTTCTCATCGGACTTCCAGGCAATCCGGTCAGCGTTATTGCCACCGCACATTTATTTTTATTACCACTGATCCATCGTTTGCTCGGCGCACCAGCGCCAACTTGGCTCACCCTGCCGCTCACCGTTGCTGCGGCCAATAAATCCCCACGCCAACAATTCATGCCCGCTCGTTTTACCGCAGGCGGCGTCGAGCGCACCGCCTGGAATGGCAGCGGCGACTTAATTGCCGCTGCGTGCAGCGACGGATTAATCGATTTGCCTGTCGGCTGTGCGTTCGCCGTTGGGGATCACGTACGTTTTTTGCCGTTTATCGGCTGGCAACCCGGCATGACGGGTTCCCTGCCAGCACGACAACCACATTAACGCCCACGAACGGTGATGATCCAATTGTCGCCGTCCTGTTGTTCGTAACTCACCACATCACCAAGAAATTTGGCGATAATGGCGCCATTCGTCGTAGTATGCTCGCTGGGTTTTAGCGTGCGAAATTGTCCACCGACACCCAGGGCTAAGGGCAATAATAATTGATCGGCTAAATGTTCGCACACGGGAATATCACTTTTTAACAGACGACGAACATCTTTGATTGCTTCTTGCGCAACACGCTCTGCGGATTTGCGTAATTCACCAAACGCACTGACCACGGTGGTCACGTTCGCATAACGCAAACGAGTAATTATGGCATTCCCTGGGCCATCAGCGGTGACCTCGTTTTCATCAATTTCATCATGACTCCAATGCAAAGCATGCTTCAACTCCTGAGCTTCGCGATAAGCGACATGCGCAGGTAAATTAGCCACTAATACATCGGCGTGACGATTGGTCGCTTTACCGCGTTCCAATAATAACAACGGCACCGTGCCGCATCCAGGTTGAATCGTTGCCCGAATCGATCCACCACCAGCCGGATAAAATCCATGCCGTTGTAATTCAATTCCCGCGCTAATGCCCACACGATGCAGAATTGGAAATAAACTCATCGATAAAAATTCAACCGGCGGTGCCATACCATTATGTGTGCCACCAGTTATCGTCACCGTCGATGGACCAGGAGCATGCAACATAATCGGCAAAATGGTTTGCAACACCAAGGTGCAACTTCCCGCCGAACCAATATCAAAATGCCAATTCCCCGCGAGCGGTTGCTGCGGATGAAATACTAAAGCACGACTGCCTAATTCCGCCCCCTCCACCTGCCCACCACAAACCCGCGCCGCCGCCTGAACGGCAACCAAATGCTGCCGCTGCAACCCAGGCTTTGGGCGCTTGGCACGAATATTATTGATGGTCACAGGAATGCCTGTGATTGCTGATAAAGACAGGGAAGTGCGCAGGATTTGCCCGCCGCCTTCGCCTTGGGAACCGTCAATGGTGATCATTTGAATTTTTCATGTTCTTCGAATTTAGCCCCAACTTCTCTAATAAAACCTTTGGTCCACCGCGCGAAGGATTGATAGGATCCCATTTCATTGTAGTGTTCCTAACTAACTCATTTGCCGTATTTATATATTCAATAACAAGCCCAATCAACACATCGACCGAATTCTTATTTACGCCTTCGTACTTCACTCGATCCTGTAGTTCCCATGTTTCAAAATCATGATGAGCAATGATCTTATCTCTTGCTTTCTTGATCGGCTTGAATGCCGCGTCCATTTTCATTCTGATTTGGCCCAATTTACCTATCTCAAACCCCTCTTGTCTGA
>CANETI010000059.1 GCA_947440715.1 Planctomycetota bacterium
ATCAGTAGTCTGCGCTGCATGGCTACTCCCCCACGCCCAAGTTCCCGCACTCGTCCAATCGCTCCTCGCTCGGGCAATGCTGAGCTAGCCGCACCTGCAGCTCGCGCGTCAGCACGCAGCGCAGCAGCTCCGCGAACGGCCAATGCTCATGCAGAAGCACCCGCAACCCGCGCATCTGCACGCAACGCACCGGTCAAAAGCGGACCAAGCAAGGGTTTTTACGCTCTGATTGCGATCGGCATCTTAATACTCGGAAGCGTGTTTACGATTAACCCAATTCGTCGCAACATGGCGCTCAGTACACTCGACAGTTTTAAAAATGATGGCGACAATCCTGCCGCCATTACCGCTGCGGATTCTTATTTAGCACTAGTCGGTGATTACCCCAACGTCATTGCATCAACTATCCGCCAAGACGTTGGCCCAGTTACGGCACAAATACATTTAGCGAAAAGACTAAAATTATTTTCTGTGCTCATGATTATTGCCGAACGCCCACTCAAAACCGATAGCAGTGCTGGTATTAGCGAAGCTGATCGCATCTCCGCACTTAATACTGGCGCCGCAATTTACGACAGTGAAAAAAATGCCGATGATTTATTGCCCGATGATATTAAAAAATGGGCTCAGAATAGCGGCCAATCACGGGAGATTGCCCAAGCTGCCATACAAGTATTAGTTGCCGCTAAACCAAAATATGTCTCGCAACTACTTTCTGATATTGCCAATAATCCCGCGAGCGATCCCGTGTTGGCAAACGTCGCCATCGATGGTCTCGCGGCGTTGGCTCAATCTAGCAATTTAGGGCTTCTTATCGGTTTACTGGGAGGACCAACCAGTGATTTAGCCGTGAGCAATAAACCGTTAACTGAACGGATTATTAATTTATGCAACGGCGATCATATGGGACCATTAACCGCGCTCTTAGATCACAAAAACGAAACCGTGCGAGCACTTGCTCTCGAAGCACTTGGCGGCCCCTTGATGCGCCTGGGGGATAGCCCAGAACATGTCCAATTACGCAGTGATCTGGCGAAACGAATTAATCCAAAACTCGTCACCACGACGACGCCCATAGAACTTGCCGCTTCATTAAAAACGGTTCGCGGATTACGCTTACTTGACTGTGCTGATGCCGTCCTGGCACTCGTGCCAACGTATGGTGAATTAAAATTACCCCAGATAGATAATGAGGTGATGTCGGATATATTAGGGCGAGCTTTAATTCCAACGATTCCACTCCCTGAGATGCCCAAAGATGGCGCTAAACCAACTGCGCAGGATGAAATTGCCTTACGCCTTCGTGCCCAAGGTGACGCATTAATTGTTAAGCTGACTAATGGCTTAAGTAATGCAGACACGCGCATCGTGTGTGCTAAATCACTGGGCCTCATTCGCGATAAAACTTACCTATCGCTCCGCACATCGATTGATCGCTTAGCTGAGCATGGCGACGATGCCGTATGTATGGATGCCCTGCATACCATCGTGGATAAAAGCTATGGTCGCGACGACGTCGTTAAACGCTGCGAACGTTCAGTAGCGAAATGGAAAAAGTACCTTGATGAAGATCGCCCGCATTTTGAACGGGTAAAAAACATCCTGGAATGGATGCGCGAAAATGGGAAATATCAGATTGTCTCTGATGGCAAAGCACGCTTAGGGACGAGCAAAGATTATTTGCAAGCTGCCCAAGCTGAACTCGACGCGTGGTTAAGTGATCCCAAATTTCTGCCGCCACTGGGCCTGACGCGCAACCGCATTGATGGGCTTAATCAGGATGTAAAAATGCTTGGTATGAATGTGCGCAAAGCTTGGTCAGGGGCACTGTAACGATATTCCGGAGTATTGCTCCGGAATATCGTTAGAAGAAATTTACGCTTAACGTCTGAGCTTGACTGGTAACGTGGATTCGCGCACTGGTGCGGCTTGGCCATCAATGGAACGCGGGTCAACCACCGTAATATTGTCGCCATCAATCACGACATAAACTGAATGGCCCTCGTCCGTCACCACGGGAATGACTTGTGTGTGGACTTGATTATCCCGCGCCCGCGCGGTTTGCATGTTTTGTAACCATGTCCATAAACCAATAGCCGCCGCAAGGCTTGCTGCCATGGCAACTGGCCAGGGAATACGACGATAATGTCCTTGTTGAAATGACCATGATTTACGACGATTTCCGGTGGCTTGAATCGGCGTGCTTGTTTGTTCTATAGCAACATGAATGAGGTCGTGAGCCGTTAGGGCTTCTTGGCAATCAACACAGCGCGCTAAATGAGCAAATAAAGCTGGATCACTGGCGTCATCAATCACACCATCAGCAACCAGCGGCAACAACGCTTCGACATCATCACAAGCGAGCACCACCGATGCGGGTGAAGACGAAGACGAAACTGACATTTGCGCTGGGTTCATAAATCACCACGCATAATATTTTCGAGTTGATCTTTGAGCGCCGCGCGACCGCGACATAAGCGCACTTCCACCGCCTGGCGGCTAATGTGGAGACGTTCAGCAATGGCTTCGTGATCTAAGCCTTCATCAATGCGTAATTGCAATGCTTCACGTTGAGTTTCTGGCAATTCATTCAGCGCTCGACGCACGGCCGTCAATCGTTCGCGCGATAAAAATAAATCGGTGGGATTACGTCCCATATCACCCGTCGCTGAATGATCGCCCAAAACATCATGCGAAACCCCACGGCGACGATCTTCACGACGTAAAAAATCCAAGCTGGCATTGCGCGCCAATTGAAACAGCCAACCGCGCAACGCTGCCGGATCACGAACCGTGTCGATGCGGCGAACCACTTTCAGACTGACTTCTTGATACACATCATCCACGGACGAGGCGTCGCGCACGTAACGCTGAATCGTGCGACGCAGTGCTCCCTCTTCACGGGCCAAAAGCGCCATGGGGTCGGCTTGGTCGTAGACCTCGGTTATGGCAACGGAAGCAATGGTCGTAGTAAGCGGTGGCATCGTAGGTGGGGACGACGACGACGGGGATAACCTTACGTGGTCTTTCCCAGATGCTTGCACATGGTCAGAGGCATTGCTCACAGGCGGTTGTCCAAACGGCGGTTAACTTACTGCTCAAACAAGACCGACAATGAAATGATATCACGAATTGAAGCCTTATCACGTAACATGCCAACGGCAGCGAATCGCACTGCGCTCACCTGATCGCGACGCAGGCTGCTCTCGATTTCAGCAACCACTTCGGCAAATGCTCTACTATGAGCTCCCACACGTTCGCTAACGAACAATAAGTAGGCGTTGTTATCGATATTCAAAACGGGAGAGACCTCACCAACCTTGGCGGTTTCAAAAACCAGGCCGTCAAATGCGGGCTGATAGGTTCCTGATTCAACCCACCCCATATCCCCGCCATCAACCGCATTAGGGCCCTGGCTAAATTGTTTAGCGATCGCCTTAAAGGCTTCGACGTCTTTGCCCACTAACTTTGTCCGTAATTCTTCAAGCGCAGCGTCAGTCATCGCCGCATCACGTAACAACTTCGCCTGTTCTTCTATTTTTGCCGCCTGTTGAGCGAGATCCAATGATACCGCGTCTAATTCTGTTCGTGATGCTTGCAGTGCGATTTCTTGAACCGCCTGAGCTAATAAGCGTTCTTGTTCATCTGCTGAGGCAATCGTGTAAGCCTCAATTCGACTTTCGCTCGCATGACGAATTGCCGGATCAAGAACATCTTGTGCGCGTCTAAACATTGCTGTGCGCATTTGTTTAATTTCTTGACGTTCAGCTAAGCTACTCGGGCGCAAGATAATTTGTTGTACTTTCGCACGTGCCGGACGACTAAAGTCAGCCTGACGGGCTTTATAAGTACTTTCCATATATTCGGGTGCGATATGCGGCACGCGACTTTCAAAATAACCCATAACTAAATCAATAATTTGTTGCCGTATGATATATTTGCGTTCTTCCGCCTGTTCACGAAGCGAATTACCACGACCGGAAGCACGCGACCGCTCCATTACCATTTGTGAAATACGCTCATGATCAACTAAACGAAACCCACGCTGTTCAGACAATGCATAACCATATTGAATTAATAATTCTTCTTCAGTTAATTCGACCAATGATTCTTGAGCAAAAGAAATGACCTCGGTACGTGTGGTCGGACGTGGACGACCACGACGCTCATAATCGGACATGCGCATGGCATTACGACGCATGACATCACCTAGTGAAATCACTGAATCATTGACATAACGCAACGTCAAATCAGCAGTGCGCGTATCATTTTCGCCAGCGAAAATCGACATCCCACTCAAGGCCATCATTACATAACACACCAACCATGACGCACGGTTTTTCCCGAACCTCATGCTTACTGGTTTGCGTTTAATCCCATCACTTGTCTTCACCGTTGTCATGGACAAGAGCCTAGACCGACTTCAAGTAAACCAAGGAGCAGGTTGGGCACGCTTCAACCTGACTAATCAACGATACCTTGCCAATTTAGCCATCTTCGCCACCACAAACGCACAAACCCCCGCCATGAGGGCGAGGGTTTGCCATGATACGACTACTAAAGCCGACTGCTAAAGCCAACTAAACCGACTTACTCCGTCAGGTAAATTTCCACGCGACGATTGGCGGCTTTATCCGCACCACGTGGCGCATGTTCACCGCGGAACTGGCCTTGAATGCGTGTCGAATTTACACCCGCAGCTTGCAAGGCGCGCACGACTGAAGCGGCGCGTGCACCTGATAAACCCCAATTGTCCGTGAATTTTTCTTTCGTCGAAGCGCGCGCCACCGGCGTGTCGTCGGTGTGTCCCTCAACCACAACGCGCGATGAAGCATTATCACTGCTATTCAAGCGTGCTGCAATTTTAGCGACAGCGGATTTACCTTCGTCGTTGAGCTGATCACTACCTTTAGCAAAGGCGAAATCTTCAGCCAATGCCAAGCCGCCAGATTCGGTTTTGGTGGTTCCAGGAATTTCTTCGCCATCAAGTATTTTTTGAAATTGTTTGCCCACCGTTGGCGATTGACCCTTCTTCGATAATTCATCACGCGCGCTTTGTAATTGCGCCGAGAGCGACGAATTTTTTGTCGTCAAACGATCAACCTCACCAGTCAGCCGTTGATTTTCCGAGCGTAATTCATCGTTTTCGAGCTGGTTAACACCAAGTCGCGTACGACAACCGCTCATAGCGACAAGCGCGAGCAAAGGGACAAGCAGGGCAGTGCGGGCGACGTTCATGGACAGGCTCCCAAAGGAAGTGTAACTCCTGAGCTGAGCATGCACATGCTCCGGCACATCAGGAATGCGCGGTACCATAGAGAGCATAGACAAGAGGCGCAAGTACTGCGCGTTACGCGTCCATTAACCCAGTTAACCACTGTAAAGGTGTTAAAGACAAACGGCGCAGCCGAAGCCGCGCCGTTTACCAAATAACCCCAGTCCAAAAAAGTCTCTAACTGACCTTCAACCTGTCTTGAGCCAAACAAAAAAACGATTCGTTGGCTTGAATCTTCGTTTACTGTTTTGGGAAATTCAGGTCTATTTTTTGTTCGGTAATCGAACCTTTTTCCGCGCCTAAATCCACCTTATCGTCATGAACGTCATAGGTACGTTCGCCGGATTCAGCCTTGGCTTTACGGCCTTCAGCTTGGATCTCAACGATCACATAGTCTTTAACGCGTTCGCCTGGTTTAGCTGCGCCATAGTATTCTTTTTTGCGCCATTTGGCTTGCGGATCGACGGTAGCAATATCGATGAATTCACCGGTATCGCGCGTCGCCTTAAATTTTTCGGCATCTGGTTCGACCGAGAATTTTGCGACGCTGGAAGCAAAGTTAGTCCAACCATTGTCATCCAAGCCACGCAGCACATTTCCGGCGTAGTCCTTAGTATCGGTCGGATGCGGCATGAGAATCATGAAATAGTAAGGCAAGATGAATAATCCGGCAACCACGACAGTTAATGCCATAACCACAACCCAAGCCCAATGGGTTTTC
Source organism: Planctomycetota bacterium (assembly GCA_947440715.1). Taxonomy (GTDB): domain Bacteria; phylum Planctomycetota; class UBA11346; order UBA11346; family UBA11346; genus BOG-1363. The sequence goes on from CANETI010000059.1 coordinate 5,997, forward strand.
ACTTCTTCAATACCACGCGTACGCGCAGAGCGCACACTACGACGCGATGCGCTTCCAGCTGGGCCAGAATCTGCTTGTGACGTTGCGAATTCGACAGGACCAGTGGTACCACCAACTGCCGTTTCGTCGACCGCCGTCATGACGGCGGTGTTCGAATCAGTGAAACTTAAACCGGATGTTGCCCGGGTTTTGTCATAATTAAGGTCTTTGGTGTTGCCGTCATCGAAGCTGACCACTTCTAAGTCGTCACCGAAGGTGATCGATTCCGAAGCACTGCCGCTCGCGTCTTTGCGCGGTTGGATGATGGTTTCCGAGGCATCATCAACAACTTTGCCGAGGTCGATGGACATCTCATCACTGTCACCAGTGAGCACAATCGTGCCGTCGTCATCACCTTTGATCTTCATCACGTCGTCTGCATTGAGCATGAGTTTACCAGCCACGCGTTGAGCGCGGATGGAGCCACCATTAATATAACCATTCAGGGTTGCATCATCGCAACCTAATTGATTTTTGGCTTCTTTTGCGTCAATCATGTCCGCCATGGCAAGTCTCCAGATGGGCTTTAAAACCCCTAAACTCAACCCGTGAATGGGGCCAAGTGAGGCGCAGAGCGTAGGAACACGTGGTGGTGACAACAGCGGACCACTCCCTGTCGGTGCACCTCCGGTTCATACACTACTCATGTCCGCTTGCCGACCTTCAAATTTAGCCACTTTGAGCCACTAATGCTGGGCAAAATGCTCATCAGGACGGCGTAACCAAGCCATTTCGTCAGCGTCAAAACCGGCTTTTTGCCGTCCGGGGCCATCCAAAGGAGTGGGTCCTGGTACTTGCCCAGGAAAATGGCGAGCCACGACGGTCTGGAAATGAAGCAGTGGATCGATGCATTGCTGCGCGCACCACCACCGATGCCAACGGGTACCAATATCGACATGAATGATTTCATCATGGTAGATAACCGACAATACGGCATGGGCAGGCGGATCCATCGTCGCTAAGCGTGGCAATAATTCTGCCGATACATCCAGACCACGAGCTTCCAAAAATCGTGGAATGGCGACCAAATGTTCACCCAAATCAGTACACGCACAGGCGGTGTCCCATAATCGATAGTGCACGCCGGCACTGCCGAGTGGAATTGCACGCCGGGTTAATTCCGCCTCTAACAATTGCGCATGACGCGCCTCGTCGCGCGCAATACGCATAAAGTCAGCATGAAATACTTGTGGCGCACCTGACCCACGCAAACACCCAACTACGGCGAGGTCAATCGCAGATAATTCAATATTATGAATGGCCAATAAAAATCGTTGCCGCGTTGGCTCGTGGGACAGCGTTCGCCGGCGACGCGGCTGCAGGATGCTTTCCTGCCAATTGGCCGGACGTCCAGGGCGATCTGGCAATAAAGGCATATCCCAAATGGTTCCATCAGCTGGCAAAATCACTTTTTCCAGTGCCATTTGTTTGTCAAATGCGGTGGGTGCGGCAATCACCGCTAACCACGCTGCAACCGCGGCTTCACCATTCGACATCAGCGCACCATCATGCCACGCCGCTGTAATTCTTCACGCACCAGAAAACGCAGGCGTTCTAAATCAATGGCTTTTCCAGGGCATGCCGTAATTTTTCCAGGTACATCTTTATGCCCAATAATACGTCCAACGGATAACGTCGGTGTATGGTCAATTAATTGGGCGCATAATTCAACCAAGCGTTGCTCAATATACGGATCTACTTGTTCGTTATCATAATTACCAATAACACACACGCCGATGCCATCAGCATTATATATTTTTTGCTGCGGTAATGCTCCGGCATGTGCACCGTGTTGCTGTAATCGCCAACGAAAAGTGCCTTCAATACGTCCCAACGGCATGTCGACACCATTGCCCAAAACAAAATGATAACCAATGCCATCCCAACCACGTTGGTTAAGGTGCTCACTATCAATAACCTGTGCATTTCCACGGCGACTTGCGCTGTGATGGATGACAATCCAACGCCACGGATGAATCGCCGTTGATTGCGGCGGAGCAATACTATCCCACACCAATGGCTCAGCATGTGGTTTTATGGGACGCGATACTGCCCACACCAACACCGCAATCATAACACCGACGGCAATAATTGCGATTATTCGTACACCACGTTCAGGGGGTGGCGCTAACTCAGCCGGAACTGCGGCTAAACGCAAAGACGTATGACGCCCAGTGCCACGTTCGGCCGAGGTATTTGTTTCCCCGGTTGGTTGTACGGACTCGTTACTCGTCATTATTTTTCGGTCATCAAAAATAGCGTCATCGGTTAATAATCATCGATCAATAAACACCGCAACATCACTGACAGGCAATATATTACCGTCAGCTAAGCGACGACCACGCAGCGCTAAACGCCAATAAGGACGCACAGGATAGGACATGGATTTTGCATGTTCCACTAAGCGGCGATGGGTATGCGCTAAATCCCGAATAGGACCGCTATGCGGCAATGACAGCGCATACAAACCACGATAATCTTCAATACTTAATCCAGGTATCTTCGTTGGTTGACCCGTCACCGAAATACCAACCTGACATTCCCATGCCGTTGGTGCGGCGTCCGCTGGTGGCAAACTAAACCACACGGTTGCAGCGCCATAAGGGACTAAACCAGAGCCAGTTAATTTATCACGCACCTGCTGCACCAGCGCGAGCGCATTAATGGGATAACCCTGACTCGGTGCCGACACCAAACGCAAATTGCCTTCACGCTTCAACAACGGTTCAACCACAGTATTCCCCAATCGGCGGCCACTACATGGCGACAAACGAGACAGGCAAGAGCGACCCAGGCCTTCATTGGCTACTGCCAAGACCGTATAAACTAAATGATCGACTAACCTCAGGAACTGCATCCACAGACACCCCATTTATCGGCAAAATATAAACAACCCAAACGTACCGCTCCAGTCAGGTCATCTGGGTCTTGCCTTATCATGATTGTCAGCATGCTGCCGCCAGCAAATGGGTTCAACAGAGCTGCGAGACGTCACCGCGGCACCCATAAGACTAGTCAAACAAGCAGAACAGAGCGCCGGAATCGGTAGCCTAAACTGGATAAGATGAGTGTAATGATGCGTGGAATGACAAGTGGATGTGATGGTGATGGATGCCATATGCCCGTGCCTGAGTTAATCGTAACTGGCCAGCACGCGATCCGTCTCTGCTCCTCAAATCAACTGAATACTCAAGCGAAAGTCCAGGTCATCGGTGACCGGGTCGCTCATAAACTTTTGTCTCTCATCACCACCGGCGCCATTTCGGCGCCATTTTAACCCCCACTAGCGAGGAATATCCAGTGGCTACTACCGGTACTGTCGTCCGTTTTGATCGTCGTCGCGGCTATGGCTTTGTGCAGCCAGACGATGGCGGCGAAGACGTTTTCGTTCACCAAAATAACATCAACATGGAAGGCTTCCGCTTCCTCCAAGTCAGCGAACGTGTGTCGTACGAATTGGAAGTTGGCGAAAAAGGCATGAAAGCCGTTGGCGTCGCATTGCTCGAACCACGTGCACCGCGTCCAAATCGCGATGACGAATATGGTGAAGAGTTCAATGACCAACAACCACAGGACGACCGCGATGACCGCGACGCTCCTCGTCAACGTGAAGCACGTGAACCACGCGAACCACGCGCACCCAAAGCCCGTCGCGCTAACGGCAGCGACGACAACGGCCTCTTGGACAAGTTACGTCGTAAGCAAGAACGCCTGATCAGCTTGCTGGTCGAAAAAGGCGTGCTCGCACCTGGGGAAATCGATGGCCTCGAAGCAGCAGTTGCTCCAGCCATTGAAGCACAAGCCTAAGTTTACTTAAGCTTCAAGCTTCCTTCAATCTGCAAGCCTACTGGCTGTACTGAACACGACCCGCAACTTCTGCTGCGGGTCGTGTTTTTTTGAGGTATGCTGTTCACCGGCCAACCTCCTGCTATTCGCCGGAGGCATCGCACATCAGCGCAGCGCGAATCTTGCGCTTCTGCTAGCCCCCTCCAAGGTGAACTCACCATGCCAAGCAAC
>CANETI010000060.1 GCA_947440715.1 Planctomycetota bacterium
ACCAGCGACGGGCACTGACGGTGAAGGGTCGATTATTAAAGCTCCGCCAGCGTACGTGCCACCCAGCGATTTAGGCCGACTAGATCGTATTATTTTCAAAAGTGGCGGCACTCTGGTGTGTTACATTTTATCAAAACGCGTGAATGCTGATGGTGTGCTGCAATCAGTACGCGTGGTGCATCCGAATAATGGCGGTGAAGAAATATTGTCATCAGACTTAATTTCTCGTATCGATGAAGATGTTCGCTGATGCCAAGCGCACGGGGTATTTCCGCGTTATACCCAGGAACGTTTGATCCCCCACATCATGGCCACGTGGATGTCATTCGCCGAGCTGCCGCTCAGGTCGAACAATTGGTTGTGGGGATTGCCGTAAATCCAGAAAAGAAGCCGTGCCTGTCTGAAAAAACGCGCGTGGTTGTTTTACAAGAATTGTGCCGTGATTTAACCAATGTTCGCATCGCGACCTATACGGAAGCAACGGTGGCTTTCGCTAAGGCGCAAGGCTGTACGGTGTTAGTGCGTGGATTACGTAATGCCGCTGACTTGGACGCAGAATCTGGCATGGCACAGATTAATCGCAGCCATGGTTTAGAAAGTTTCTTTTTAATTGCCGATGTACGCCACCAACACTTAAGTTCTCGTTTGGTCAAACAAGTCATCGCTGCGGGTTTATCATTAGATGATTTAGTGGCTCCAGCCGTTGCTCGCGCTCTTCGTACACCCATGAGCGGCTGACTTATTACACGCTCGCTTTAGGAGTCATTATGGCTGAATGTTTACGCGGGAATCCTTATCCGACGCCAAAGCTCGGACCGCTTTTGATCGACGAAGACTATGTCGCTGCCATTGAACGGTTGATAGAATATGCGGCCCAGGCGAGCACCGATTTAGGACAGCAACATAATATTGAGCTAGGATTTGATGAGTCCGGTATTGTCGTCATCGACCAAATAATTATCTCGGTGCGGGCACGAAACTGGCCAGTTGAATCGAATCCATTTCGCTGGCATGCGAACGCCATCGGTTCGGTATTAGCCTGCATTATGCTCAAACGCGGCAATTCCCTGACGGCGTTTCGCTCGAAAGACAATTTCACTAATTTCAGCGTTTATGTTGCGGCAACAAAAGTAGAATATTTCCCGTTCCATAAAGTGCAGAAATGTTTGACCAGTGTTGATGCCGGAACGGTGGCGGCGTATTATAAGGAATTTACTGGGGATATGTGATTGGACTGGTCCGATGTCCGATGTCCGATGTCTTTTGAATTTAGACGTTAATCGAAGACCAATTCGTGTGGTGAATAACCAAAAGTAAACCTAGTTGGACGTTTTTTCTAAAAGCGCAAATAGCGCCGCGTAAATAAAGAAAAAGATGGAATAACTAGATAGGTCCGACGTCGGACGTCGGACCAGTCAGTCAGATACCTATCCCAATAATCCCTTCGTCGACGGCAACTCAGTCCCCGTTACGCGAATGGCTTGGCGTAATGCGCGAGCGGTGGCCTTAAAAGCGGCTTCGACAATGTGGTGACTGTTGCGGCCACAGTGCTGATGCAGGTGCAAACAAATACGGGCGTGGTCAGTGAGACCACCGAAAAATTCTGGGACTAACTCTACCGCCCAGCTTCCGAGCATGGCGGCTTCTGGTTTGAGTTCATAAACCAAATAAGGACGGCCACTAATATCGACGGTGGCAGTTACCAACGCTTCATCAAGCGGACAGGCCAAATGACCAAAGCGTTCGATGCCCATGCGTTCGCCTAAGGCTTCGCGTAAACATTGTCCCAACACGATGCCGACGTCTTCGGTGGTGTGGTGACCATCAATATGTAAGTCGCCGGTGCATTTTACACTTAGGGTGGTGCCCGAATGTTTGCCCAGCGCTTCCAACATGTGATCAAGAAATCCGATGCCGGTAGCAATGGTGGCAGGACCAGCGTGGTCGAGATCCCACGTGGCGGTGATGTCAGTTTCTTTCGTTTTACGTTTGACCGTCGCACTGCGAGCCATGTGCACTCCTTGCGTGGGAAACCTAACGCGCCGTGGCAAAAGGCTATGTGCCACTTGCGGTCGGGCATGGGGAGCAATTCGGCCAAAATGCTCAGGCTGCTTCACAACAGTTGCCGCAGCATCTCGAGAGATGTCAATTCAACACTGGGACTCATCATGGTTAAGCTTGCGAGAACCATGATGAGTGGCCAACATGGAACAGATGCGGCCAGGTGAGCATTTAACTAATCGTAGCGTCATTGGCCTAGCTCTTATTGCTGGTTCGGCGCCGGCGTTTGCCTTACTCGCGCCGCAGAGTCCACCTGCCGTTGTACTCGCCATCGGTATTTGTTTGGCGGTATCGGTCATGCCTATACTTGGTGCTTGGGCAGGTGTGCTGCTGTTGCCAATATTAGGATTAATTCCCGGAGCAGATTGGGTTGGCGTGGGTCTCGGTAGCGTGTCGGCCATGGCCTTATTGTTGTGGCGGAGTCGGCCAATCGTGAAAATAGACCCAGAGGAGGTTCGTAGTCTGCGTGCTGAATTACGTGATGCAGAACATGAACGCACCTTGTTGCATCGTCATATTCAACGTTACCCGGCGCTTATGGAAGCCTGTCTTGAATTATCGGGTACGCGTGAGCTAGATCAATTTGCCAAAGTTTTGTGTGAGCGAACGCGAGAATTATTGCCAGGAATTACTCACGTACGCGTGTACTTAGGCACACAATTAAAACAGTTGTGCTATGCGTCAGCGGATGTGAATGGTGAGCCTTGTCCCGTTGATGCTGGCGCTGATCAATATTACGTTGCGACTGAAGCGCGTCAGTTGCTTCGCCGCAATGGGCGTGCTGTTCGTTTGCTTACACCACTGCGTGGCGATCGTCGCCAACAAGATGGCGGCGAAGCACAGCGCGGTGTGTTGGATGTTAGCCTAGAAAGTGAAGATGTGGGTGATCGCTTAGCCTTGGAATTATTAAATGCGCTCGGTCGTTTAGGCGGCTTGGGTTTAGGTGCGGTTGATTTAGTGAGTCAGGCCCGTTCTTTGGCATTGCATGATGATTTAACCGGACTCTTCGGTCAGCACGAATTTTTACGTCGCTTGGACGAACAAGCGGCGGCATGTCGGCGCGTACATCAAGAGTTGGGACTTATCATGTGCGACATGGATCATCTCAAACGATTCAACGATAAGCACGGTCATTTAGCAGGCGATGCCGCACTGCGATTGGTTGCGACTATTTTACAGCGCGTGTTACCAACGGATGCCATTATTTGTCGTTACGGTGGAGAAGAATTTGCTGCCATAATTATTGGTCGAGATCGCGAGCGATTAGAATTAATTGGTAATGCCATTCGCTCAGCGATTGCCGATCAACCAATTCCAGTTGGTGATAAAGTATTACATGTCACGGCGTCCATGGGGATAACCATCTGGCATGAAGATGAATTACCTCGTACGGCATTAATAAGAGCCGACGGTGCATGTTACGCGGCTAAAGCAGCAGGACGCAATCGCGTTATGGTGGTGGCATGACCAAGCGTTGGCTCATTGTGTTACCGATGGTTCTCTTGTTTGGCGCCGTTGTATTTATGGCGCTACAAGGACAGCCATTAGGATTTATTGCTGCTGCCATTGCCTTAGTTGGCATGGCACTGTTCTTATCCGATAAAATGACCACCGTTGAAAACAGTGGTATGCGCACAGTCGTATTAGCTGCTGATCCGATCATGCTAGCGAAACGTCGTCATCTCATTAACGAAGAACTGGCCGTTTTAGAAGATGCGCAAGATCTTCAGCGCGGTGTTTTTGAAGTGAGCGCAGAGTTAGTGGGCTGTGTCGACGAAGTCGATGCACGTGCGCGTTTTGCCGCCGCGGTTCGTCGTTATTGGCATTATAGCGACGTTGATTTGGTGGTGTGGGAACGTGGATCGTGGCGCGGATTGGGCGGACCGATTCATGGTGATGTACCAGCCTTAGACGCGCCGGTCATGCTCCCTGGAGATAACTCTGCGGACCTCGTTTTGGATTTAAGTCCAGGTGTCGATGGACAAGCAGCTTTCGTGTTGCGTCACGCACAATTACAACCGAGTTTAAAAGGACGATCTGCCGCTGATCAACGCTATGTAGCAGAAGTATTACGCACACAATTATCGCTGTCGTTGCGACGCGTGGTGTTGTACGGTGAATTACAATCATTGGCGCGTACGGATCCACTAACCGGAGCTAATCGCCGTTGGTACGGTGAAACACGTTTAAGCGAACTTTGTGAATCTGGTGAAGTCGTGTCTGTTGCGATGGTTGACATTGACTTATTCAAAAACGTTAATGACAAATTCGGACATGCAGTTGGGGATGAGGTGTTGGCCGCGGTTGGCAAAGCGCTGCTGGCGCAATTGCGTACCGGAGATTTGGTCTCGCGCCAAGGCGGCGAAGAGTTTTTAGTTATTCTACCAGAAACGCCACCCGCAGGTGCGGTGCAAGTCTCTGAACGTTTACGCGAGGCTGTTGCTGCCATAAAAGATTTACCATGTTCGGTGAGTGTATCGATTGGTGTTGCCGCTTGTCATCAAGACGAAGAATCGACTCGTCTGATTAGTCGCGCTGATGCCGCTTTATATCAAGCAAAAGCCAATGGTCGCAATCGCGTCGTGATGTCTGACGATGGTGGGGCAGAGAGTTTTCTGCGTACGACGGCTCGGCGCAATCGCTCGACCACGGGAGAAACCAGCGTTTACCGCGCTATGAGTCGTGAACGAAAAACGCCACCGCCAGAAGAATAACGGTTGATCGTTGTTTTCGTTATTTTCCGAAAATCAGCTGAGCAAATAACGAAGCGTTAGCGAATTACCTTAGCATCGTGAGTGATTTTTTTCGTTTCGGCACCTTCGCGAACATAGACCGGCTGGCCGTTGCGTAGGCGAATATTAATAATGTCACCGGCTTTGATTTGACCCGAAGCAATCATGCGCGATAGCGGAGCGACCAATAGTCGTTCAACGGCACGGCGCATTGGACGTGCGCCGAATTGTGGGTCAGTGCCATCGGCCTGGAGTTTATCGAGGAAGGCGGGCGAATAATGTAAAATAATAGGCACGTTGGCACCGAGCAAACGCTTATACACGTCTTGCAGCATCAGGTTGAGAATTTTTCGCAGGTCCGCATTGGTGAGTACGCGGAAGCAAATAATGTCATCAAAGCGATTAAGAAACTCGTAGGGAAAGACATCTTTCGCCGCTTCTATGGCTTTGGTTTTAATGTCGTTGTTAATAGCTTCGGCTTCGGTTTGCACTTCAAAGCCAATTGAGCGATGGCGCAGGGTGGCGCTCATTTCTTCCGCGCCAACGTTGGTGGTGATAATAATGACCGAACGAGTGAAATCGACGGTCTTATTATTACCGAGGGTTAAATGTCCATCTTCCATTAATCCCAATAAGGCATTCCATAATTTCGGATGTGCTTTTTCGACTTCATCGAATAATACAATCGATAAATAATGCGCTTTTACTTGCGGGAATAACTTAGCAATTTTTCCTTCACCTTCGGCAAAGACACCACGCCCATCAGCCTGGGCTTCTTTATGATGCTTATCCAAATTATCTTGCGACAACATCGGCTCGACATCGTTACCGACGTAGCCTGGGGGACTTCCGAATAATTTACTGACGGTAAATTCGCTACTAAATTCTTGGCAATTTACTCGGGTAAATGCCGTACGTTTGCCGAAAATAGTTTCTGCAAGTGCTTTGACGGTTTCGGTTTTTCCAACCCCCGTTGGGCCGAGAAAGAGCAGGGTTAATATGGGTCGTTCGGGATTGCGAATGCCGGCTAAAACTTTGCTGAAACTATCGAGAATAGCGACAATGGCATTGCTCTGCCCGATGACTCGTTCTTTGAGCATGACCTCAAAGCGGGAAACCTGGGTCGATCGTTTGGTCGGATCGAGTACCATGGATTTTTTTTGCGGGGCGGGTTCTGATTGTGCCATGGGGTCCTCGCGTCTCGCAAGTGGGTATTAACGGTAAATGATAATAGGTTGGTTACCCAACGTCAGCCAGTTGCAGGCAGTATACCTCAAAGAATGGAAGAGGGGATAAGAACTCCAGTGCTCATCCCACAAGCGGCCATGAGGCCTCAATTTGATATCGGGTGGTCCCATGATCACGACGCGAATAGAGTGCCAGTTCATCGCACGGACATGCCCCCCAATGCGCTTGACCAAAAGCGGTAAAAAGTGCGTGCCAGGTGCGCTGTGGTGATATTGGTTGATGCGATGAAATGGGTCGCGGTCGACAGATCGTCACATGTGGAAGATAGTTTTGGTCTTCAGCGATTTCTAGCCCGGCACAGAGATCTTTATGCATATCGAGGCAATGGTTACTTGGATCGCTGACAGCGACATAAACTGATTGTGGTTCATGGCGTCCGGCGCGCGCGCCTAATCCAGCAAATTCAATAGTGGGGCGTAACATGCTTTTGGCGACTAAATCAATGGCACTTGGTAATAATTGTGCTTCATCGTCGGCACAGGCTCCCAGGTAGGCAACCGTGATGTGGAAATCTTGAGGATTAACCCACGTCGCGGGTAATTCCCAGGCAGACAAACGATCGATAATGGATGATAAACGGTCAGTCGCAGTTGCGGTTAGTCGTAAAGCGAGGAAATAATGATTCACAGCGGCACCCTGCTGTCGGATGGAGTTGTCGGAGTTTCCCCGATCCCACTCTTGGCAGACGCGTACTGTGTTTGAAGCTGTCGCCATGTCCACCACGGCCATCACCGCATTGCTCGATAGCTGGTTGAATCGTCAACTGGCGGACGATGCTGCCGCTTGGTTGCGTGAAACCTTGCAGCGTAGTGAATTGGATGGTGCCGGTACGCGTGCATTATTTATCGCATTTAGTTTAACTGGTCGGCGCTGTGGTCGTGTTGATTTATTAGTAAACGACAGTGATAAAAAAGCAGCGGATGCAGCTCGTCCACTATGGAATCCAAGTGGTTGGAGTTTAGATCAAGTTGTTCGCACGCGCTTGGTGTTGGCGATACCAGCAACCGAACCACGCGTTTGGCTCACCATCATGGATCAATTATTTGCCGCTGCGGGTTTGGAAGAGTTGGTCGCTTTGTACCAAGCGTTGCCGTTGCTTCCGCATCAAGCCCTTTTAGCGCCACGCATTGCCGAAGGTCTGCGTTCCAACATGACCGCCGTATTTAATGCGGTTGCGCTCAATAATCCCATTGCGAGCGAACAATTGACGATTGATGCGTGGAATCAATTAATATTAAAGGCGTTGTTCGTGAATAGTCCGGTGAAACGAATCGTCGGAGCTGAACGTCGGGCTAATGGAGTTTTAGCTCAGATGTTGATCGACTATGCACGTGAACGTTACGCCGCTAAACGCCCAATTCCGGTCGATTTGTGGGATGCCGCGCGCCCTGGGTGCGATGCCCGGCAGCGGGTGGATCTTGACCAACTACAAGCCAGCGCTTCGGCTGTCACGCCGTAAGCACTTATATCAGGAGTCACGTTATGAAATTGATCGATCCGCATGTGCATATGAGCGCACGTACCACAGATGATTACGAAGCAATGCGCGATGCAGGTGTGGTCGCGGTCATCGAACCCGCCTTTTGGGTTGGACAGCCACGTACGACGTTGGGATCATTCCAAGATTATTATGCCTCGCTTATTGGCTGGGAACGTTTTCGTGCCGCACAATTTGGCATTCGCCATTATTGCACCATGGGACTCAATAGCAAAGAAGCGAATAATGAAGCGCTCGCCGCAGAGGTGTTAGAAATCCTGCCGCTATTCGCCAGCAAAGATGGCGTGGTGGCTATCGGTGAAATTGGCTACGACGACCAAACCCCCGCCGAAGATAAAGTTTTTCGCAAACAATTGGAATTAGCCAAAGAATTAAAATTACCGGTGATGATCCATACGCCGCACCGCGACAAAAAACGAGGTACCGCACGTTCAATGGATGTCTGTATTGAACATGGTTTGAAACCCTCATCGGTCATTGTTGACCACAACAACGAAGAAACGGTGAAAGAGTGCCTTGACCGTGGTTTCTGGGCCGCGTTCACGATTTATCCCAAAACGAAAATGGGTAATGAACGCATGGTAGAAGTGGTGCGCACGTACGGCAAAGAACGCATTATCGTCGATAGCAGTGCTGATTGGGGCGTTAGCGATCCGCTGGCAGTGCCTAAAACAGCACGTTTAATGCTCGAACGCGGCATTCCCAAAGACCAAGTGGAAGCCACTTGTTATGGTAATGCTATTCTTGCTTATGGTCCCAGCGGACAATTTAATGAGTCAGATTGGCTAACCCCTGCGAGTATTGACCAACGCATGTTGTTCGAAGGTAACAGTGTGCTGCGTGGTCAGCAGCCAAAAATTGAAGATCGTGTGACGAAGGGATTAATCTCTTAGGTCAGATGTTTCGTTGAAGTTATTTTACGGTAGCTGACTTATGGTGTCGATGGTGATAAATGCTGGTGAATGGTTTGTGATAATACAGAAACCTCGACCGGTTTATCTAATATGGCGACTATATTTGCAGAAGAATCTTGTTTAGCATCCAAGGCTGCACCATAACCACTGGATAAAATGACCGGTAAATTGCGGCAAATGGTAAATAATGCGCGTGCAAGTTCGATACCGTCCATGACGGGCATGGTGAGGTCACTAATGACTAAGCGCCAACGCTGAGGTTCGGCTCTGACTAAGGCGACCGCTTGTTGTGGATCGGTAACGCCAGTGGGTTGGTAGCCGAGTAATTTTAATTGTTCAATGCCCAGCTCGACCAACATCGCTTCATCATCAACCAGCAGTATCTGCTCTCCCTGTCCATGTACGATTTTCGTAAAGGATTTTTCACTGATCGTTGGCGCGTGTTGTGGCAAGCAAATGGTGATCTGCGTTCCCTGATGGGGCGTGCTATTGATGGTCAACGTGCCAGCGTGATTTTCGACAATGCCGAAAACGACAGCTAGCCCCAATCCGGTTCCTTGTCCTGGGTGTTTGGTGGTAAAGAACGGTTCGCAAACGCGGGCAGCAACCTCTGGTGTCATTCCTTCGCCATCATCGATTACCTGTAATCGTCCATAAGACTGTCCATTATTTTCAAATCGGTCAACGATAATAGTGATGTGACCATGGCCGTTGGGCAATGCTTGCCAGGCATTGGTGGCTAAATTCATAACGATTTGATGTAATTGCGTGGCATCGGCGAGTACCGTCGGAGCATCGTCTGCCACGGTAACGACTAACGTCACGGTGGCAGGGAGTGAAGCGTGTAACAGGTGTGCGGCCTCTTTGGCGATCGCCCCAAGTTGTACTGCGCCATAGTGTTGTGGTTGGCGGCGGCTAAACGCCAAAATCTGTTTCACCACATCACGTCCACGTAGGCCTGCTTGCTGAATAGTTAATAACCGCTGATAGTGCGGATCCTGTTGCGCGAGGATGGCCATACCATTTTCGGCGTTGCCAATAATACCGGCGAGTAAATTATTAAAATCATGGGCAATGCCACCGGCTAACGTGCCAATGGCTTCTAACTTTTGTGCGTGTTGCCGTTGTTCAGCATGTTGTAGTCGTTCGATCTCAGCGCGCTTACGATGGGAAATGTCAATGATTTCCCCACGAATGACTAAACCCGTTGAAGACGGTAAATGGACTAAGGTGACTTCACAGGGAATGGTGTGCCCATCTTTATGAATATGCGTCCATTCAAAGCGCGGAGTTTGCCCTTCACAGGCGAGTTTCAGATATTCTCTCGCGGCAGTCTTCGAATCACGTCCATCAGCTTGAGTAGGGGTACTGACATCAGCCGGTGATTTTAGCAGTAACTCACTGCGGGTGAGACCAAAGAGCGAGCAGGCGTGATCATTGAAATCACTAAAATAACCTGTCGTCAGATTAAAAAGAACTAAGCTATTGGGACTGTGATCGACTAAGGTGCGGCAACGTGCTTCGCTGTCACGTAAATCTTGTTCTGCCTGTCGTCGCGCGGTGATATCAATATGACAGCCAACCAATACCGTGTGCT
>CANETI010000061.1 GCA_947440715.1 Planctomycetota bacterium
AATGGCGAGTTAATCGTTAATCTGTCTAAGACACTCATGAATGCACCGACGCAGTGCAATACCTGTCACCAATAAGCCGCAGCCAGCAGACCGCCACGCGCACGAAAAAGCGCGGGAAGCCTACCATATGACCGATTCTCAGCCGATGAGCCCTTCGAAGACGCGCCAAGTTTGGCGTGCGCCAGCCGAACGTGAAACGGCGAATACCTCGAGTGATGAATTCGGGCCAGAAGTCGCACGTGCGATCGCTGATTTGCGTCAGGCTCATGGTCATTCCAATGTGAGTTGCCAAACGGATGGTAATACGGACGCCGCGTTAGCTGAATTACGTCGTGAATGGACATCGACTTTACCCGCCGTGAATCGTCGCGGCTTTATGCAGCTTACCGGTGCCGCTGCGGTATTTGCATTAGTTGGTTGTTACAAAAAACATCCTGACACCATTGTGCCGTATGCGTACCAACCCGAAGGCCACACCATTGGCAATGCGGTTTATTATAGTTCAACCCTGCGCGATGCAGGCCGTCCAATTGCGGTCATGGTCAAGACCTATGATGGTCGCCCGATTAAAATTGAAGGTAACCCAGACGTCACGCTGACTCGCGGCACGGCTGATGTCCATACGCAAGCGTCGTTGCTGAATTTGTACGACCCAGATCGTATGCAAAATGGCCCACAACAACGCGACGGCGATAAATTCGTGTCCGTAACGTGGGCAGCGTTAGATGCTAAAATTGGTGAAGCGTTAAAAAGTGGCGGTCGCATTGGTTTAATTACCGGACCAATCGATGGTCCAGCAAATCGCGCTCTGGTTGACCAATTTACCACGGCTTTCGGCAATTTAGTCACGCACGGCGTTCATGATACGCGCGCCGATGCGGCGTTTACCGCCAGTCGTGGGCACGTGGTTCGTCACATTGAAAACGCCTCCACCTTGGTGACCTTTGGCGGCGACTTTTTAGCCGATGTTGGTTTAGACGAATTGGTCGCGTTCGGTGATTTCCGCCGTTTACGCAAACTAGCAGATAAATCATCCACCGCAGGCCAAGTGATTAGTTTTGAAGCCGTGCTCAGTCAAACTGGCGCTGCTGCCGATATTCGCGTGAGGGTTGCACCAGATCGCTTAGCGCATGCCGCCTGGGGCGTTGCTGAATTAGTTGCTCAAGCGACGGGCCAACAAATTCCTGTTACCATCTCTGCTACGCTCAATGCTTTGCGCGGGGGTAAAAAACTAGGCGAAGCATTAGGGCTTAAGGTGGTCGACGGTCAGGACGCAATTGCCTTTACGGCAGAGCGCTTGGTCGCCTTACGAAAAGCCAACCAAAATAGTTTAATTTATGGCGTGCCACATAGCACCGCGAGCGCGGGTGCTGCCCAATTAATGGCCGCCATTCACACGTTGAATTCATTGCTTGGTAATGACGGAAAAACCGTGGTCGCGACGACCACGAGCACTGCCATCAGTGCCTTTGTCGCCCCAGCATCACATGTGTTGCAGGCCGCCGTACGCGGTGAATTGAGCACGTTGATTATTGTTGGTGTGAATCCGGTCTTTGATGCGCCAGCTGCTGCGGCGGCATTAGCCAAAGTGAAAACCGTCGTGGTGTTGGCTGATCGACTGACGGAAACCGCTCGTTTAGCGCATTATGTGGCGCCGACGATGCATGGTCTCGAAAGCTGGGGCGACGCAGAGTTACGGCCAGGCATTTACGCACTGCAACAACCATGCGTACAGCCGTTGTGGGATAGTCGCGCGCAAGAAGAAAGCCTAATGGCATTTGCCTTAGCTGCGGGCGTTAACGTTGCGGCATTTAAACAAGACAAAATTGAATTAAAGTTAGTGCCGCAAAGCGTCGCTTCAGGCCAACCATTATGGATTGCCGCAGCAAATGGCGTGCAAAGTTGGCAGCGTTTTGTCCAGCAGGTGTGGACGACCCAGGTGAAGAGCTTAACCAAAGCGGTCGCTGATGATCGAGCATTCTGGCAAGGCGCTTTAGCTCGTGGTGTGGTCACCACGCCAGTTGCTGCAGGAACGTTGGCTCCATACGCCATACCAGCGGAATTAACCACGTTGCCAACACCCGTTGGTGATGGCGTTCTGCAGTTAGTTATCAGTCCATCGCGCACCATGGGCGACGGGCGATGGTTGAATAATGCTTGGCTCATGGAATTACCTGACCCGGTGTCAAAAGTGACCTGGGATAATTATCTGTCGTTGTCAGCTGCTGACGCCAAGCGTTTGGGTATCGCGAATGATGACGTGATCGAATTAAAATCCGCCGCGGTAGCTCTTAAATTCCCTGTCCATATTCAAGAAGGCCAACACCCAGGTACCGTGCAAACGTTTAGTGGCTGGGGCCGCGCTAAAGATTGCGCCGGTGAAGTGGCGAATGCCGTGTTGAACGATGGCTACAGCGTTGCCGTTACGGGACTTGTCCCAGGCGCGGTGGTTGAATTAATTAAAACCGGCAAGCAATATACCTTAGCGAATATGCAGGGCCACAATCGCATGCAGGGGCGCGATATCGCGCTTGATGATGTGTTGGAATTGCACAATGTTGATCCCGGTAGCGTGAAGCGCAAACACCATCGCGCATTATGGGAAAAAGGCACCGACGGCAAAGAACATGGCCGTTTGAGCGTTCTTCGCACGAGTGTCGATTATGTTGGCCATAAATGGGGCATGAGCGTTGATCTGTCGAGCTGCATTGGCTGTAATGCCTGTGTGGTGGCGTGTAATGCCGAAAATAATATTCCCGTGGTTGGTCGTGATGAAGTGATTCGTGGACGTGAAATGCACTGGATTCGCATTGATCGTTATTACATCTCTGAAGGCGACGACACCGACATGTTGGATGTCGATGTGATGCAACAACCGGTCATGTGCCAACAATGCGATAATGCGCCTTGTGAAGAAGCCTGCCCAGCCATGGCGACGATGCATAATGATGAAGGCATCAACGTGATGGTTTATAATCGCTGCATCGGCACGCGTTATTGTTCGAATAACTGTCCCTATAAAGCGCGCCGCTTTAATTGGTACGAATACGGTAAATACCGTTTTGGACCACATGGCTCAGGCGATGCCTTTGGACGAATTCAGAAAAATTTACTGACGGAAGGCTCCACCAGTTCGCAAGCTGAACTGACTAAGCATCCGTTGGAAATGGCGCTCAACCCAGAAATCACCGTGCGTTCGCGCGGCGTGATGGAGAAGTGCAATTTCTGTTTACAGCGTACGCGCGAAATTCGCGATATTGAAAAACGTGAAAATCGTGCGATTCGTGATGGCGAAGTGACCACTGCTTGTGCACAAACTTGTCCGACGCAGGCAATTGTCTTTGGTGATGTGAATAATGCTGAATCAAAAGTCAGTAAAATCTCGCAAGAAACCCATGGCTATAAATTGCTAGACACGGTATTGAATACGCGTCCAGCGGTGACTTATTTAGCACGTATCCGTAATCGTCCCGCGACGGCGGAAGAGCGGCAGGCATTAGATGGCGGTGGCCATGCGTCTGCTGGAGGAGCCCACTAATGACGACTCTTCAGTCGAATGACGCATCAGAAGTGAAATTGACCGCGAGTCAGATCACCGACGACATAACCCGGCCGATTTTCACCAAGCCGCCATTATTGTGGCATGGTGCGATAGCCGCGACGCAAGGATTGGCTGGCTTATTAGTCATCGCCATCGCGTTTTATGTCATTGAAGGTTACGGTATTTTTGGTGTGAACCAGCCGGTGAACTGGGGCAATGACATCACCACCTATATTTTCTGGATCGGTATCGCCGTTGCTGGAACCTTGGTGTCGTCCGTTTTATTCTTATTCCGCCAACAATGGCGCACGGCGGTTAATCGTTCGACGGAAGCGATGACGGTTTTCGCGGTGCAAATCGCGGGATTATTTCCATTAATTCATACCGGTCGTCCGTGGGTCGACTTTTGGCTCATGCCGTATCCGAATGATCGTTTGTTGTGGCCGAATTTAAAATCAGCCATTGTGTGGGACGTATTTGCGCTGACCGCCTACGCCACCACCTCGATTATTTTCTGGTACTACGGATTAATTCCTGACTTTGCCACCGTACGTGATCGTGCGACCAATAAATGGCAACGTATGATTTACAGTGTGTTGGCCATGGGCTGGCGCGGAAATGCGAAAGATTGGGTGCACTACGAACGTGCGTATTCGCAATTCGCGTGGATCGCTACCCCGCTGGTTATCGGCATGCACTCGACCATCGCGATTCTTGCTGCCGTCGGTAAAGTACCTGGCTGGCATGCGACGATCTTTGGACCGTACTTCGTGTCTGGTGCTATTTTCGGTGGCTTGGCGATGGCATTAGTCTTCCTAATTCCCATGCGCTCGATGCTCAAATTGCAGCTCTACATTACCATCGACCACTTAGAAAAATTAGCCAAGGTTATGCTGGTCTGTGGTTTAATAGTTTCCTACGTCTACCTGATGGAATATTTTGCAGCTTGGTGGTCGGAGTCGACTTATGAACGGCATCAATTCCTCTATCGTCCACTCGGCAATTGGTGGTTCGCTTGGTGGATTATGATGACCTGTAATGTGGTCATTCCGCAGTTGCTGTGGTTTAAAGCCATACGGCGTAATTTATTCGCCCTGATGGGGATCGCGATTGCGGTCAACATTGGGATGTGGTTTGAACGCTTTGTGATTATTTCATTGTCGGTGATGCAAGATCACTTGCCATCGTCGTGGGATGCGTCGTTCTCTTTCCGGACCTTTGATTGGTTTATTCTGGGCGGTTCGTTCGGCTTATTCTTCTTCTTCATCCTTGGCTTCGTGCGAGTGGTTCCGGTGATCTCCATTGCCGAAATAAAATCCACCTTGCTGAAACCACATAAAAACAGGGATGGACACCATGGCTGAGGCCACTTCCATCATCGCGGGCTATTATCGCGATCCGCAGGCGTTTAGTGACGCCTGTGCAGCGGCGACTGCCGCTGGTCATAAGCCACAAGCGTTCACGCCGTACCCGATTCATGGGTTAGAGGCGAAGCTTGGTATTTCGCGCAGCTTGATCGGGCGTCCGGTGCTGACGGTTATTCTGATCGGTTTTGCTTTAGGCCTGTTCTTATGTTATTTCACACAATATCAAAATTGGCCGCTTAATGTTGGTGGTAAACCCTATTTTTCCTGGCCGACCTTTGTCGTGGTGATTCTGGAAACGGGATTGTTGTTAGGTGCGCTAACCAATATGGGTGTCGCATTACATATGTGTCGTTTGTTGCCCGACCCGCACACGAAATTAATTAATGACCGCATTACCGATGACACTTTTGCTTTAGTGTTGCCACTGGCGAATCGCGCAGAGGCGGACAGTAAATCAAGTTGGTTAAAAGGACACGGAGCGGAAGAAGTCCAAGTGCTGTGCGTTGAATCGCCAGCAGCAGCCGTTGTGGAGGCCGCCCATGTTTAAACCATGGTTTATCGCAGGCATCAGTGCCTGTTTATTATTAAGTGCCTGTGGCGAGAGTGAAAAGTCGTCGCGTGGTATCGACTACATGCCGGAAATGTACAATAACCCAGGCTATAAATCGCAAGGCGTCCTAGAATTGGGCGATGAAAAATCTCGTCGCCAAGTGCCCTCCATGTTATTACCCGTTGCTGGAACGGTGTCGCGCCAAGGTGCTGGTTATCAGATTGAGGCAACGGACTTCGCTAGCGCAAAATTATTGGTGAATCCATTGGCGCCAACGGAATCGGTGCTCAAAACGGGTCAACGTCATTTCAATATTTATTGCGCGGCATGTCATGGCAAAGATGGCGATGCGGTTAATGGGTATGTTGCTCCGACGAAAGAGCGTCCAGATCGCTTCGGTGGTATTCCATCAATCAATACCGCAAACGTGGCGTTGATGAGTGACGGCGAAATCTATCATATTATTTCCCGTGGCCGTAATCGTATGCAAGATTTATCGGCGCAAATCCCTTCAGCGACGCGCTGGGCGGTGGTGCTGTACGCGAATGCATTAGCGCGTGCGACCCAATCGGTGTTGGATGCGGAAAAACGCTTGGCGGAATTAGAAAAAGCGACTGCTCCTGGTGCCGCCAAAGCAAATGATCCAGAAGCCAAAGCCGATATCATCGCAATCAAGGCGATGATCGCGCTACGTAAACAAGACCTTCAATTAATTCAGCAGGGGGGCGACGGCGACGCCTTTATCCCGCCTGCGAAGCCAGTGCCCGAATACGTCAAGCCCACCTGGGCCACGGAGAAGTAGATCGTGGATAATTTGCCACCCGAATCTCATGCGCCTGCGTTGCGTACGACCCGCCTCAAAGCTGCTGCTGCAGCTTTGGCCGCGATCGGACTCGCCACCTTTGTTGGCATGTTGCTGATTGATCCGCAACATGCGTGGGCGGCCTTATTACAAGGCATGATGATTCCAACCTACATCGCCATTGGTGCGTTGTTTTTTATTGCTGCGCACGCTGCCGCTGGTTCGGTATGGACCGTGCCATTGCGTCGGGTGATGGAAGGTTTGAGCGCGGGTTTTCCGCTGACCTTATTAGCCTTTATTGCCATCGCATTTTTCGGCGGTCCTTATTTGTACGAATGGGTCAACTTAGCGGGCAAACCAGAGCACCATAGTTTATTTCACGCTCATCATACGCAGGGCATTGATAAATCAGCTTGGATGACGCCGACTCGCTGGATAACGACGACGAGCGTTATTTTGGTTTTATGGATTGGTCTGCGTCAGTTGTTTGTACGTTTCAGTCTGCAACAAGATGCCGGTGCTGATATTATTGCTAAACATACTCGCTTAAGCATCGCTTGGTTGATTATAATGGCCGTAACCTTTTCCTGGTTTTGCTGGGATATGATCCTTGCACTGCATGTTAATTTTGTGTCGACCATGTGGGGTGTGTACTGCTTCACGGCTGCCGTGCAGACCTTCTTAGCGGTGTTGGTGATATTTGTGCTGTGGATGCGCAAAGGCCCATTGGCAAATTCAATTCGCGAACACACCTTACATGATCTTGGTAGTTGGACTTTAGTGTGGTCAGCGTTCTGTATGTATATTGGTTTTGCTCAATATTTGGTGGTGTACTACGCCAATTTAGATGAAGAAACTTACTTCTTCCTTATCCGCATGCAGCACGGTTACGGCTATGCACATGTGGCTGAAGTTTTTCTGCGCTTTGTGATTCCATTTACGGTATTGATGAGTCAGAGCATGCGCACGCGTCCGATTGCGTTGTTGGGGGTGTCGATTTTAGTGCTGCTCGGTAATTGGATGGATTTATCATGGCTCATTATGCCAGCATTCTCACAAAACGAATATCGCGGTTTCTATGATCTCCCGACAGTCTTAGTCGGCGCCGGTTTTGTCGGCGGTTTCCTGTTGTTGGCGTTGTCGTTCTGGGGCAAGCACGGTGTGCTGCCGAAGGGTGATCCACGTCTGCAATCCACCATTAACGCGGAGCACCTGCACTGATGTCTGCCGCACACGACGACATTCATGCCCACGCACCTGAGCAACCGGAGGTATCCCATCCGTTGCTGTGGTCGGTGTGCATTCTCTCAATCGCGATATTTCTCGCGTGGCTATTTTTCCATTTTTTATTCAAGGGCATGCACGTTGCGCGCCATCATGGAAAAATAGAAATCCATCAGGCCGGCGAAGCTGAACCTGATCACAAAGCATTAATGGCTAATCATAGCGCCGAAGTGGTGGACCAAGGTGCCGCTGTCTACAATGCCAAATGTGCGTCCTGTCATGGTACGCAGGGTAATTCTAATCCCAGCAATTTGAAACCCGCACCGCGTAATTTTCATGCGGATGCGTGGAAGAATCCCAATGGCGGTGGGCCGTACGCGCTCTACCTCGTGCTGAAAAAAGGCTTGGGCACGATGCCGGCATTTCCTGGGCTAAGTGCTGAAGATAAATACGCCGTCAATCACTTCATAACCGAAACGTGGGTGAAAAAAGTTAATAATGCTCACTATGTTGAATTAGACCGTGATGACGTGCAAAAAACGATTCCACTTCCTGGGGCGGCAGGTGAGCACGGTGGAGATCATCATCCTGCGCAGGTTGAAGTTAAGGCACCGGTGTTGCCGCTCATGGCTGGCATAGCAAAAAAAGAACAGCAACAAATTAATATCGTACAGGTCTGGGCCGAAGCGGCCAGCGCAGCAGCTCCAGCTGAACGCAAACAAGTTGCTTATCGCTTTGCTGATTTAGCGAAGAGTGAACCAGGATTGGCATTGGCGATCAAACAAACCGTGATGGCAAATGATCAACCTCGTTTTACAGCGTTGTTAGCCGGCTCGGACGGCAGCGGAGCGGTGCGCTCCTATTTCAGTCTCTTATCCGCTGATGAATTAAGTGGTTTGTATTCCTTGTTGAAGGGAGGCCAGTAATGCCCCGTTTATTTTTATTATTATTGATGGTTTGTTTAAGTCTTGTCACGCCGATATCGGCAGCAGACAGTAATGGCATCCCGGTTAAAAACACGGTCGCGAACGCGCCGGTGCCGATGGTAAACGTCGGACAAACCATTGACGCGATTGACGCCGACGTCGCTAAATTTAATCCCAATATCTATGCGCTTAATGCGGATGGCACCCCAGTTAATCATAACAAGAGTCCATTTGTTGAACCGGCTTCAGACATTGCGCGTGACGTGGTGTGGATTACGTGGTTTAGTTCTTTAGTCTTTTTACCGTTCTTGGTCTTGCCGTTATTGTTGTTGTTGTACGTGATTTTCAAATTCCGTGATCACGGTGATGATCGTAAGCCGGCGACGTTTACGGGTAACCATAAACTAGAAGTGACTTGGACGCTGATTCCCTGTTTGGCGTTGATCGTGGTTAGTTATCCGACGTGGATCATCTTGGATAAGATGGAATCCCCACCAAAGGATAAAAAAGATCAAATGACCGTGATCGTGCGGGGTAAACAATTTGCCTGGGATTACGCCTATCAGGGTTTTTATAAGAACCCAAAAGCAGAGATTAAACAAAATATTACCATTGGTCAAAACATGGGGATTCAAGATCCCTTGGTGTTACCGAAAGGTCGCACCGTGCAATTGCACATGACCTCTGATGACGTCAACCACGCGTGGTGGATTCCTGCGTTCGGTGTGAAAAAAGACTGTATTAAAGGCCGTTATACGTATGTGTGGTTCACGCCAGAAATATTAGGCGTTTATAAAGGGCAATGCGCAGAATTATGTGGTGCTGGTCACGGCATCATGTTGATTTCGGCGAGCATTGTGACTCCAGCGGAATTTGATCGCTACATCACCCTACAACAGGCTAAAGACGATGTTTTAAAAGTGTGGAGCGCGATTCAACCAGCTGTCGGTGTGAAGGTTGACGACAAAGCCCTGCGCGATGCGATTGCTGGTTATCTGAGCAAAGGCAAAACGGCTGAGCGTCAATACGCGCTACGCTTTTGGATCGCATCGAATTACTCAACCTTACAGCGCGTGCCACCGCCCAAGGGTACCAGCATGGCGCAAGTTATTGGCGCGCAAAATGCCGCCGATATTCCAGCGGCGATTAAAGCTCGTCGCGATAAAGTGGATGCGTTGTTGAGCGAACTGGTCGCTCACGTCACGAGCATCCCTAATATTGTGGCTATTGCCTCAGGAGATCTGCCATGACTGCTGCAGCTGTCATGCCGCCGATTCCCATTAAGCACTATACAGGCTTGATGGATTGGTTGACGACCGTCGACCATAAAAAAATCGGCCTCATGTATTTTTGGTTCACCGTCACCATGGGGGTGGTCGGAGGTTTATTCGCCGGCCTAATTCGTGTTCAATTAGCGACCCCGGGCGCGATTATTGAAACCATTCAAGCAGCGCATCTCGCTGGTGTTGATCTGCCGTTCAATCTCTACAGTGAAGATAAAGATCGCTTTAATCAGGTCGTGACGATGCATGCATCGATTATGATTTTCTTCACCATTATTCCCGGATTTATTGGTTTCGCGAATTATGTCGTACCTCTGATGGTTGGTGCGCGCGATATGGC
>CANETI010000062.1 GCA_947440715.1 Planctomycetota bacterium
ATCCTGTTACCTTGTTTGGTTTTTCGCCGCATATGCATCTGCGCGGTTCGTCCATGCGCTACACTGCGGTGTTTCCCGATGGGAAAGAAGAGATTTTATTATCTGTGCCACGCTATGATTTGAATTGGCAGAGAACGTATGTTTTAGCCGAGCCTCGCGTCATTCCATCAGGCACAACGATTCGTGTTGATGGAGTATTTGATAATAGCGCCATGAACCCTGCAAACCCGGATCCGACTAAAACCGTGCGCTTTGGTGAACAAAGCTGGGATGAAATGTTTATTGGGTATGTGCTGTACGCGGAAGCGGAGAAAAAGTAGTCAAACTTGGCCGAATGCGTGAATAATTAATGATTCCGACGCCAAGCCCCAGGTGTCATGCCCACGACTTGTTTGAACTGGCGGGCGAAAAAGAATTGGTCGCAGTAGCCGAGGCGTTTTGCTACTTCGGCCAAATCATTGCCTTGTAATAATAAAGCCTGCGAGCGTTCAATACGACGATGCATGCGATAGCGTGTGAGCGGCATGCCGATTTGTCGTTGAAAGGTACGGCGCAAACGGTCATAGGTGGTGCCAACGCGTTTTGCCACGCTTTGTAAGTCCATGTCTTCGTCGAGTTGCTCGGATAAAATTGAACAGGCCGCAGCAATCATATTGCCATCTTCCCCAGCGAGACGGTCATCGTGACGGCGCAGGATGTCGGCAATAAGCGGAAATAAATCCATGGCTAAACGTTGTGCATCGCGCGCAGAAGCTTTAATAAAGTTATCGATGAGATCATCAAATTTAGTCACCAATCGCGCATCGAAGCCGGGATGTAAAACGGGCTGATGACGCGAAATAGTACCTTCACTTTCGAGGGCTTTAAACGGAGCGCCATTAAAGACTAAATAATATTCTGACCACGTTTGATTAGCGGCGGGATAGTACGAATGGCGAACGCCAGGAATAATCATCAGCACATCGCCACGTTTGACGTTCTCACGGTGACCTAATTCATCTTCCCAGATACCTCCGCCATCAAGTACATAAACCAGGGCGTAATCCCGGTACGTGCGGTTGTGAATATGTGACGCTTTGTGGAGTAAATACCCGACGCTGGTGAGCGCGGCACGCTCTGGTTGAACTGGCTGGCGTTGGAAAGTGCGGATGACGGGTTCATTCATGGCGTTGACATCTACCACAAAAAACACACTGGTCGAGGCTGATAATTTACCGAGAAGGTTTACCAAGGGGAATGGCAACAGATTCGTACAACTAGCACCTGACGGCCACTGTGCTTAGGTCATTGGCTGTCGTGTCATCTGGTGATACCGGCAAGGTACTGAACCGGTATCACTTCTCACGGGAAGGTGGTGGGAAATCCCCGCCATCGCTTTTCGATTTAATGGATTTTTCTGCCAATGAGCATCACTTAGTAATCAACGCCTTAATTTCGGCGAGTTTCCCATCGCGTAAAGCAGCAGTGTTTGCTTCTAAATTTAAACGTACGACAGGCTCGGTGTTGGAGGCGCGTACATTGCACCACCAATCTAGATATCGCACGGTGACGCCGTCTAATTCGGCAACGGTTGCGCCTGGGAGTTTACGTAAACGTTCCATGACCACATCGCTGTCAGCAACTTTGAAGTTTATTTCCCCGGTGTGGAAATATTTTTCTAATGGTTTGATTAAACTGCTCAGGCAGCTCGCTTCTGAAATGATATTGGCCAATAATAAGAATGCATACAGGCCGGAGTCCGCGCCGTAGAAATCACGGAAATAGTAATGCCCAGACAGCTCGCCAGCGAAGGCTGCGTGGTGCTCTTTCATCGTGGCTTTGATGAAGCTGTGGCCGACGCGGGTTTCAATCGCTTTACCGCCGAGGCTTTCGATATATTCGGGAACCACTTTTGACGAGCGTAAATCATAGGCGATGGTGGCGCCAGGTTCACGATTTAAATAATATTTTGCCAATAGCGCGGTGGTTAAATCACAGGTGACAATGGCTCCTGCTTCATCGACTAAGGCGCAGCGGTCGCCGTCGCCGTCAAAGGCCGCGCCGAAATCCGCTTTTTCGGCCAACACCCGGGCGCGCATATCTTTGAGGTTTTCTGCTTTCAACGGATTGGCTTCGTGCACGGGGAAGCGACCGTCCGGGTCGAAATTCATTGGAATTATGGTGATGCCGGACAATTTAGGCAGCAAGTGTTGGAATAAGGTGCCGATGATGCCGTTGCCGCCGTCGACGACGACTTTGAGTGGGCGTTTAGGTTTAAACAATTGTGCTAAATAAACGGCATAGGCATCAATGGTCACGGCTTCATCAATACGGCCACCAGCAACTTTGGTAATTTTCGCCGAACGGGCGAGCACTTCAATTTCTTCCATACCAGTTCCGGCACCAACTGGTTTAAATCCTGGCGCCGTAATTTTGATGCCACCATAGGGTGCCGGGTTATGGCTGGCCGTAATTTGCGCGCCGCCAGCGGTGTCGAGTAAATGCATGGCAAAGGTGAGAGCTGGCGTCGATAACATACCGACATCGATGACATGGACGCCGCCGTCGACTAAACCTTTAATGAACGCTTGTTTGAGCATCGGGCCGCTGACGCGCATATCGCGACCAACGGTGTAGCGCTTACCCGCCAATTTCAGAATCGTAGCAGTCGCATTACCGATTTGGTAAGCAAGGGATTCGTTCAATTCTTGGGGATAAAGGCCGCGGATATCGTACGCTTTAAAAGGATCTAACATGGTATTGCTCGCTCGTGGAGTTCTACCGTAGCGAGGACGCGGTTGAGTCTAGGGGCTTGGTCCCAGATGGCTTGTGGTGAGATGAATGAGGGGAACGAAGGCAATGCTCACGCTGCCCCTTTTTGGTGATTCGGGTGATTAGTAGGTTTTTTCTATGCTTGTCCCAGGTGATGAGCGGAATACCGTCCCGCGCCATACGAAACCTATCTCTATGAGATCAATCTGGCCGCAAGCCTTGAGCTAGCTCAAACGAAAGTGAATAATATGCGTAAGATCATCTTTATCGTCGTGATTATTATTGGTGTCTTGATATTGCTGCCCATTGGCGCGCTGACGTTTGTGGTGATGACTAAACCAAACGTGGGAGCAGCTCCCACGTTGACCATCACAACAACGCCTGCGCTGATTGAACGTGGGCGATATTTATATCACTTTCAAGCGGCTTGCGTTGCTTGTCATACGCCATGGGACACGACGAAATTTTCATTTCCGCCAATCGCTGGCAAAGAGGGCTCTGGCGGCAGTAAATTCGGCCGCGAATCTGGAGTCCCTGGAGTTATTTACGCTTCGAATATTACTCCGGCGGCGTTAAGCAGTTGGAGTGACGGGGAAATCTATCGTGCATTAACGGCGGGCGTTAATAAACAAGGTGATGCCTTGTTTCCATTAATGCCGTATGGTCACTATGCAAAATTATCGCAACCAGATTTGCACGCCATTATTGCCTATATGCGCACGATGCCAGCAATCCAAAATACCGTTCAGAAGCGACTGCTAGCTTTCCCCATGAATGTTATCGTACGGTTAATTCCTGCTGCGGTTACGCCGCCTGTTGCGGCTCCGGCAGAAACTGATCCTGCTTATGGTGCTTACGTCACGAATTCCGGAGCCTGTCTCCATTGTCACACTCGTTCTAATCATGGAAAAGTAAAAGAAGGCAGTGAATTTAGTGGTGGTGTCGAATTTCCTTTGGAAGACGGCAGTAAGGTTCGTTCAGCAAATCTGACGAGCGACATGACCACGGGTATTGGATCATGGACCAAAGACGCCTTCATTAAACGGTTTCGCGACAGCATGGCGCTCTCATTAAACTCACCGAAAGCCGGTGAGTTTAATACGGTCATGCCATGGACTTCATACGCAGGCATGTCCGATACTGATTTAGGTGCAATTTTCGATTACTTGAAAACGTTACCAGCGGTGAGTAATAAGGTCGAGAAATTTACGCCTGCGATGAAATAGTCGCGATTAGCGCATTTCAGCCGTAATCGCCATGCGGAAACCGATGCCGATAGCGCCGTCGCCTGTTTGATTGCCGCCGCGACGTGCGGCGCGGCAATCGGCCGGGTTGTCGGCAAAACTTCCACCGCGAAAAATAAAGGCGTGGCTAGCAACTGGTTGTCCATAAGGGCCAGCCGGATAATTACGATTCACGTCCTGTACCCATTCCCAGACGTTGCCATGAATATCATAGAGGCCGTACGCATTTGGTAATAGTTGTGCGACGGCCGTTATGCCATCATCGGCGGTCGTGCGATACCAAGCTTGTGAGCGTAATTGAATTCCGCCAGTAAATGGCCCCAATGATCCTGCGCGACATGCGGCCTCCCATTCAATTTCACTGGGCAGGCGCACGGCGACATCGGCGCGCTTTTGCCGCAAATTAGACATAAAGGTAAGGACGCGTTGGTGTGATAATTGATCAACCGGTAATAAATCACCTGTTCGACTACTGGGATTGTTGCCCATGACGGTGCGCCAGAATATTTGGGTACATTCCGTATCGGCTATCCAATAGGCTTGGGAAATCGTGGTGCGATGGAATGACTCATCATCACTACGGTCTTTTTCATCAATGGGACTGCCAATAGAAACGGTACCCGCAGGCAAGAGGCGGAAGCGTTGGTTCGTCGTACCAATAATTAAATTGGCCCAACGTCCATAGCGATCAGCGCCAGTGGATGCAGCCCATGTTGGCGTGGTGTTTACGGTCGGTAATGATTTGGTCGGCGTTGGTGTTGGAGGGGAATCTTTAACCACGGAATCAATCGGTTGCTCGACTAAGGCAAAAGCTGGCGTCGTTGGTAATGTCGGAGGTGTTGTTACGGGCTCGATGACGGTTGTCGGTTTGGGCTTCTCTATTGCGATCGGGTCGGTCGGGGCAACCGGTTTGCTTGGCGTCGGTTTTGCTATTCCAGTTGCTGGGCCAGCTGATGGACCGAGCGTATTGGTCGCCGGTGGATCAATTAATTTGCTCGGTTTTGTTATTCCCGTAGCGGGGGTGGGCGTATTGGTCGCCGGTGGATCGATTAACTTATTCGGCGTTGGTTTTTTATTATTCGTCGTGTCGTTGACCACGATTTCGTTTATGACGCGTAAACTGGCCTGCGGCTCTATGGTCGGTGTAATTTTATCGGGCGTAATTTCAGCGACTTTGATTGGCGCAGGCGCGGGTTCATAAACGATTACCGGCGTTGGAAGTACCGCTTCAATGATGGGCGGAGGCAAAGTCGGTATTGCGATGGGTTCTGTCGGTGGCGTTATTTGCGCGGGAAAGGTAGTCGCTGAGGTTATCGGCGTGGCGGTCGTTGGACGATCAATGGGATCGTTAGCGGCAAGAAAATCGACGCTTGGTTGATCGACTTGGGTAATGCTGGGAAATTCTTGAATGGGAGGAAACACCGGACGTTGCGTGGTCTGTTCATTAATGCTTGGCAATACAGGCGCCGGTGGCAATGGCTGAACGACATTTTGGTTTTGACGAGCCATGCCTAAACCAACCGCGACGGCGATGCCAATGCCCGCCAACATGCCAATAACAATAGCGACCGGAGTCATGTTAGTTGACGATGGTTGGTGCACATCCGTGCGCGCCAGTGAACCGGTGACGCTCGCGCGGCGTTCATCGTCCATGACGGTAACGCGCGCGAATCGCGGCATTTTTCCGCTGCGAAATAATTCAATGTCAACTAAGAACTCTTCGGCATTTTGGTAGCGTTGGTTACGGTCCTTTTGCATGGCGTGATGCAAAATAGCGGCAACCACCGGTGACATGGAACGATTTAATTCGCGAGGATCTGGTGGTACTTCAGAAATTACTTGATGACCAATTAAAAAAGGTGAACTGCCATGGAAGGGAGGAGTTCCGGTTAATAAATGGTAAAGGCTGGTGCCCAGGGAATAAATATCGGCGCGTCCATCAACGTCAGGCAATCCCTTTGCCTGTTCTGGAGCCATGTAGGACGGCGTGCCAACTAAATCGCCCGTAAAAGTTAATTTTTCATCATCTATAATGTTACGTGCCAGACCCAGGTCGCCAATTTTTGGCGTACCTTCGGAGGTTAGGAAGATATTACTGGGTTTAATATCGCGGTGCACCAAGCCCGCGTGATGAATGGCAATTAAACCTTTCGCACAACCGGCGATAATTTTTAAGGCGGTCTCTTCGTCTAAGCGACCATCTCTTTTTATACGACTGCCCAAATCGCCACCAGGGACGTACTGTAAGGCCATGTATAAATGACCGTCGGCTTCACCGGTATCGTAAATGGTGACGACATTCGGGTGATCAATGCGTGCGGCAACTTTGGCTTCGCGTAAAAAACGTTCGACGAATTTTTCTTTGCGCGCTAAATCAGAGCGCACGACTTTTAGTGCAATGGTGCGGTCGAGCGATAATTGCATGGCCTCATAAACGATACCCATGCCTCCTTCACCCAGCGTGCCCATGATGCGATAACCGCCAATGCGTGCCGGAGGCGGTGCAGGCTGCGTTAGCCGTGCGCGTACGTTGCTCGCATTGAGAGCATCGTTGTCAGTTTTATATCCAGCGGAGGTTTTTGCTGGGTCAGGAGATTCACCATCGCTGGCACGCGTCATCGTGGTTACCCTTGGAGATGGGTGGCACTATTTCGTAAGCGGTGCGCGGGGCAATGGCCATTTTGCCTTCCGATGAACGCTATCTGGCTTGGCGCCAGGGGTTTGGAGTTGATCACCGTGATGATTAATTCACTTTTGGGAAACATTCTTCAAGCTATTAGCGTGAGCTTTAATCAGGGGGATCTTTTAATAAAGTAACGTTTCGGCATTTTGTAGTTAGTTGGTTTGTATAATTGAAATGAGACAAATTGCATGTTGTCAGTTAGCTTGTCCAGTTCGATCGGTTGACGGCGAGCTAGCCTGATAAACTTGATCAATTAGGACGAAAATTATGCGTTATCTGTTTTTTCCTGTGTTCTTGTTCACCTGCCTGTTTGGTTGGTCCAGCGAGAAACCATCCGCCGCACAAGCAACTCAAGTTGTTCAGCCGACTGCGCCGATTCCCAAAGACGTGGATATAGCGCGTGCACTGGCGCTTACTCAAGCCTGGGAAACCCAGCAACCAGAGCGAGCCGTGCGGCCATTGCGTGTGGTGTATTGGACGCCATTAGATCGTGAACCGGCACCAGCTTATCGCGAACGATTAACCCGTGTGATGTTGTATATGCAGGAATTTTATGCGGCTCAGATGGCGTCCTATGGCTTAGGTCGTCGTTCAGTTAATCTCGAAATAGAGGCTGATGGTTTGTTGAAATTGCGAATCGCGCGTGGTAAAAATCCATTTTTTCAATATCGCACGGAAAGCGGCGACGAGGTGCGCAAGGACTGTGTCGAAGTGCTCAAGGGAGAAGGTCTGACGGCGAATGACGAAACTTTGGTGATCTTTTGTAATTTAGCGACGTGGGATGAAAACAAACGCACGATGCGGCAAAGTAGTCCCTATTATGCTGGTGGAACACATCGTAACGGCACGGCGTGGCAGGTCGATTCACCATTATTAGATCCGAATTTATTGGGCGAAAAAACGGCGATGCTGACCGATGGGCAATACGGTCACATTTCGGTGGGGCGCTATAATTCCATATTTGTTGGTGGTGTGGTACATGAATTAGGTCACGCCTTGGGCTTGCCACATTGCGCCGAATCAGCAGAGGAATTAGCCACTCGTGGTCATGCTTTAATGGGTTCTGGAAATCGGACCATGGGCGAAGAATTACGCGGTGAAGGATTGGGTACGTTTTTGACCCTTGCTCATGCTTTAAAGCTGCTGACGCATGTTCAGTTTTCTGGTTCAGTAAAAAGGATGACGGAAAACGCAGAGGTGACCTGGACATCTATTGGCGTCAAAAATGACGATCGCGGTGGGATTATTTGTACCGGTAAAGTGTCGGGGTTAAATCCGGTTTATGCGGTGTTGGCATACGCCGATCCGACCGGTGGTGGTGATTATAATGCACACGTTGGAGTGGGTGTGCCGGATGCCACGGGTGCTTTCACCGTCACCATTCCCCCGCCAATCACGAGTAAGGCGACCACGGGCGAACTCCGCTTGGTCGCTTGCTGCGTTAATGGTGCGGCGACGGCTTATGCTGGGAGTAACGGAAAACCGTCATTTCCGTTCGGTATAAATAATGGACGCGTTGATCTAACTCCAACGATGACACTCATTGATTTAACGGACGCGTTGCCTTTGGCGCGAGCAGGCACGCTCACAGCGGATGCGCGCGCACGGTTACAGCCGCGTGCGCAAGAAGTGTTACTCCGATTATTGGCACCAGATCATGCGAAAAATAAACCAATACCGGCTGATGTGCCGATTAAAACCTTGTCTATACCACTGTCGGATTGCCAACCGCTATCTGCGGTAACTGGATGGGGCGGAGTTCATTATGATCGTTTGCCTCCCAAAGATGAGCCGTTGTTAAGTTGCGGACAGTTATTTGTGCACGGACTTTATGCACATGTGGACGCGTTGCATGTCTATCAAGTAGGCAACAAATGGTCACGCCTGCGTGGTCAGTGCGGTATTGGTGCTGGTGGGATATGGGCCAGTCGAATTTATTATTATGGGGGACGACAAAGAGCTTTGGCGCTCTGGTGTGGTAAAGTCAGAGGATATAAAATCTTTTTCGGTGGTTTTGACTGGCATAAAGGAGGTAAAGTTGATGACCAAGGTGACAGAAAAAGGCCCAGGTGGTGCCTGGGGCGTGTGGTTGGAGCCGCAACTTGAACGCGAATAAGGTCTGACTCAGTGTCTGCAATCTGTCTCAAAAAAAGTATACGAAACGTGCTGCGAATTTCATTTAATGGTGACAGGTAACAATGTGACAGGCCATTTCATGGTATGTGCCTGCGATCTCATCTGAAAAGTATTGTAGTTCATAGGAACGGTTGGTTAGTAGTTCCTTTTATGTTACTTTTATTGGTGATGATCAGTTGCTCTGGCCATACCACTGAGCGAGAATTGTTGGCATCGTCGTTGATATCGCCGCTTGATCATGAACGCATCTTGGTGGCGGATTGCATCATCATACATCGTGGTGAACGGACCGTGACCATTCCTGCTGTGGTTAATCAACGTGTGGGATTAATTGAATATGTATTGGTACATAATTCCGGAAAACGACACGAGGCATTGCTGGTAACGGATGTTCGTCCGCAAGATATACACCTCGCTTGTTTATTGGCAGGTGCGCAAGTATTAGCGTATCCCTTGTCACTCGGGGATAAAACCGCACCTGGCACGCTGGTAACGGTGCATTGGCAACGACATGGTCCCGCTGCTCGTTATGGAATGGAAAAATTACTCGTATTGGCAACGCCTGAGGGAGAACCACTTGCGAATGGGGATGAAATTTCTGCCCGTTGGCTTTATCACGGGTCATATTTTTCGGCGGATGGTTTCGCCGCCTCACAACAAGGATCGTGTATTACGTTGCAGCCAGATCCTGCGGCACTGATTACCGGGGCAGGTTTACCCGCAGGTCATTTTGCGCCACAAGAACAACTACTACCCGCCATCGGCACACCGGTATCGGTGGTTCTCACTTTGCCGCCGCTCATGCTTAAGGAAACGCCATGAAATACCCACGATTAATTATACTTTGTTTATGCGGCATGGTAGGTGCGGTGCCTTTGTCTGCGGCGGAATCGACGCCAATTCCGTTAGGCCCTATTGGCGGCAAAGGTGCAATTACCGAAGGGAAAGCCCAGGTGCTGATCACTTCTTTGTTGCCAGACGCACCAGGCACGGTTGCTGGATTGCGAGTCAACGATGTCGTTATTGGCGTTTTCGGACAATCATTCAGCGAAACGCCAAAGGCAGGATATTTAGGCGCAACGCAAGAGTTAGCGTTAGCCATCGAACGCGCAGAATCCGCCGACGGTAAATTAGCGTTGCGCGTCTTGCGGCCCGGAAAAGGTGAAATTGCCGTCGAT
>CANETI010000063.1 GCA_947440715.1 Planctomycetota bacterium
CCTACCGTCGTTTTGATTGTTGGCGTGAACGGCGCCGGTAAAACCACGACCGTCGCAAAATTGGCAAAGCGTTACAAAGATCAGGGTAAAAAAGTTCTGATCGCAGCTGGTGATACGTATCGTGCCGCTGCCATTGAGCAGTTGACGATTTGGGCTGAACGTGCCGGAGTCGACATTGTGAAAACGCATGATGGTGGCGATGCCGCAGCCGTTGCTTTTGATGCGGTCGCTGCCGCCGAAGCGCGTGGATCAGATTTGGTGATCATTGATACGGCAGGTCGTTTGCATAATAAAGAACACCTGATGCGTGAATTAGAAAAAATTCGCCGCGTTATTCAAAAACGTGATCCCCTTGCGCCACACGAAACGTTGTTGGTATTAGATGCCACGGCTGGGCAAAACGCAATTCAACAAGCCAAAGTATTTGGCTCTGCCATGGGCGTTACCGGTTTGGTGCTGACGAAATTAGACGGTACCGCTAAAGGTGGCGTCACCATTACCATTCGTCGCGAACTTAATTTACCCGTACGCTTCATTGGCGTCGGCGAAAAAATCGACGACTTGCAGCCGTTTGATCCAGATGCGTTTATTGAGGCAATTTTTAGCGCCTAATTATTGGTTTGTCGCGTAGTGGTTCTTGTCGCGTTGTTTTGCGCGCATGAGCCATGACCTGACCACGGACGTATCTTGTGTAACGACCAGATAGGTTGGTGCGAAGCTGAGGTTCGTTGTGCGTGGAAAACCTCGCACGACGACCGCTGGTGCCAATTACCTGTGTCTCTCGCTTGCGCTACCTCATGCATCCAGCAATTGCTCCGTCAGGTTTCAGCCTATCTTACGTCTCACCACACTAGTGATTGGAGGCCTCCATGCGTATCGCGCTCGTAACGACCATGCTGTTGCTCGGTAGTGTGTCCGCGATGGCGGCACAAAATGGTTATCAAACGGTGAACAATCCTGAAAATCGCCCGATGTTGGGTGTGCAAATGACGCCGGTGCCATTATCGATACAGGAACAACAAGGCCTGGCTCCAAGTCAGGGTGTGTATGTCCAAAGTGTTTATGATAATACTGCCGCTCAGACCATGGGTTTGCAGCCGGGTGATGTGATCACCAATATTAATGGTGCGCCGATTAGCAGTATGAGCGATTTACGCAATGAAGTGTCGCTCAATCAAGTTGGTGACCCAGTTGAAGTGACCATCATGCGTGGTGGGCAAGAACAGGGAACGATTGGTCAATTCCAACCGTGGCCTGGGAATATTCCTTACGATCCAATTGACCCTGCGATGGAAGATCGTTTCCGCGAATGGCAAGATCGTCGCCTAGCACGCATGCAGGAAGAAGTCGATCAATTAGGCGACCAAGCACAAAATATGGCCAAGCAAATAGCAGAAGAAGCTGCAGGCGAATCAGACCGTGGTATTTTTGGCATGCGTGAAAAACCACCCATGGGTCCAGATGGCTTGCCGTTGGCTTGGCGTTTTCGCTACGGCATTAACCCCGTGCCGACTAAAGCGGGCGCTGATTCCATTGCGGTCAGCGAGGCAGAATTAACTCCAGCTGTGGTATCCACCGCAGCACATCGTACCTGGCGATTCGACTGGCAATTGGTCAGTAATCGCCCTGCTCAGGAACCGCTCTAATGCGTCATCTGTTATTGTTACTCGTTATGTGCCTTCCTTTATCCATGGCTTGTGCTGGTGATGCGCCGACGGCTACCGATCCGGTCAAGCCGAATGTGGTTGCGCCCGCACCGAAACCGTTTTTAGGTGTTAATGTTGATGAAAATGCGGCCAGCTTTGATCCGAATCAAGGTTTGCCGGTAACGGCGGTTATTCCTGGAAGTACGGCTGCGGCGATGGGTATTGAAGTTGGCGATTTGCTTAAAAATTTCAATGGACAGGCTCTTAAAGCACAAGCTGACCTCGCGCGGGCTATCGGTTCGACTAAAGTTGGTGATAAAGCAACGGTTGATTTATTACGTAAAGCCGAAACCGGATTAACGGCAATGACGATGACGGGGGCCATGGCCGTACGTCCACAAGTCGGCAGCATCAATAAAGATCTTGCCGCGCTACGTGAAGAAATGTTGGCCTTACGTAAACAACAAGAAGAACGCAAAGGTAAAGAGTTATCGCTTGCTGATATGTTAAAAATGTTGAAAGAGATCGAAGACAACATGCCAGTCGCGGTTGCTGAATTCAAAAAGCAGTACCCCAAAGGTGAATTTAATATTCAGATCAAAATCGATATCATCTCTGACAAGTCGGCGAAAGATCCCATCACCATTGGTAATCAACCAGGGGCGCAATTGAATGGCGATAACGTTAATGCGCCGGTGACGCCTGAAAGCACGCAGCCGAGCGTACAGCCAGGTGTACAGCTGCCGAAAATTATGCCCAAGCCGTGAAGCGTGCTGTCTTCGCAGCACGACCGGCGTGGTGGGATGAGGTGCGATTGGGTGCACAGTGCTATGACGATGGCCGCTTTTGGCATGCGCATGAGCATTGGGAATGTGCGTGGAAGGCTCATCTCGAATTGCATCGGCACTATTTAAAGGGGCTGATTCAATTCACCGCTGCTTGCTATCACTTGGAGCGAGGCCGTCCGTCCGCAGCTCGTCGGCTATTAGACCTGGGACCGACCCATTTATTTGAGAATCATCCGCTGTCATGGCCATTCGATACCGCACATTTGCTGACCGTTGCAGCAGCCATGGGAGCCGGATTAGACCGCGGACGTCGTGTGGTCCCTCCAGTCTTGGGTTTGGTCCGCATGTTGGACTGTTGGGAACGAGACCATTGGGATAAGCCAACGGTAAAGTCATAACTTACTTGGGTGTCAGTTATTATGACACCATCATCAGGGTCTTTTGGAGCAGAAAACAGCAACGGGCCAAGATGGACTCACCGATAATCCCTTAGAACGATAGTAGGTGACCTAAACACAACCTGAGTCAGGACATAGAGATAGAGCGGTGAAGGCAATTCAATTTTTGCTTGAATTTTAGCCCTGGTTCATATGCTGCGATGCTCAAAATTTGAGCGCGCCGTATTCGGCAAATGACGTCACCCCGCTGCTCTGTCAGCCACTGACGTCCGCTCAGCCACCCATACACGAAGGAGCCATTATGCGCATCGCAGTCCGAGCCACCGAAGAAGCTATTATTCGTCTTCTGCGCGCCGGTCACCCGCTGCCAGGTGATGTCGTTGATCGCGAATTAGAAACCCGCCTGCCAGTGTTTCAAAGCGTCGAAGCCGTGCCCGTTAAGAATTATGGCCTAGAAGGTGCCGGTCGCATTGTCGTCGCCCGTGGTCGTAAAGATGTCTGGTTTGTCGATATTAAACGTCGCTCATCAAAAGTATCTCCGAAGGAAGGCGAATCCTTCATCGAAATGCGCGACAAATTACAACAACGTTACCCTGGGCAAAAAGTCACCGGCTGGTTAGTCACCACCGCTGATGTTGATACGAAAGCCAAATCGTTCATCGCTGAACAAGGCTGCTTCGCCACCGCTGGTGCCGCTAAGCGTTAATTTTCAGTTTTCGGTATATTAATCCGTTCTTGTTGCGGAAATAATTAAACCGGGCAGGCCAATTGGTCTGCCCGGTTTTTTATTGCGATGTCCGGCTTGGAAGTCGACGTTTACGCAGAAATTAACCCCGCATGTTTAAGTAATGCATGCGCTGATGGTGCGCGGCCACGGAAGGCTTTAAAAATATCTAGCGGATGACGGCTGCCGCCCAGGGCTAAGACGGTGTCGCGGAAACGATGGCCAGTTTCTTTCACGGCTTGCGGATTGTCTAAACCGGCGTCTTCAAAAGCTCCGAAGGCGTCTGCGGATAATACTTCGGCCCATTTATAGCTGTAATAACCCGCTGCGTAACCACCGGCAAAAATATGACTGAAACCACACAGGAAACGATCTTCCGGTAATGGAGCCAACACGGTGGAACGCGCGGCGATGCGGCGTTGGACGTCGGAGGTGGTGACCGTGCTGGTGGGATCATACTGATGATGCAGTTCCAGATCTAAGGTCGAAAAATAAACTTGGCGCGAAATTAAGGACGCTGCACGGTAAGTGCGCGCGGCAACGACTTTATTAAATAAAACATCCGGTAACGCCGCACCTGTTTGCCAATGGATGGCTAAACCAGGTTGCGTGGAAGATCCCATAACTGTTGGGCGATGATAACACCAATTTTCCATGAATTGGCTGGGGAGTTCGACCGCATCCCATTCAACATTATTAATTCCAGCGGCTTCGACATAGTCGACGCGGGTGAGCATGTGTTGCAGACCATGACCAAATTCGTGAAACAGCGTTTCGACTTCACGGAAGGTCATCAATGACGGTGTGTTGCCGACGGGGGGTGTTTGGTTGCAAACCAAATACGCGACGGGCAAACGCCAACTGCCATCAGACAGGCATTTACGCTCTAATACATTATCCATCCACGCACCGCCGCGTTTATTTTGTGGGCGGCTGTAGGGATCGAGAAAAAAAGCAGCGATGTCTTTGCCGTTTGCATCCGCAATGCGGAAGAAGCGCACGTCTTTATCCCAGACCGGTGTTTCCCCATCTGCAGCGCGTACGGTGATATCGAATAAACGCTTGGCGGTGGCAAACATGCCATCAAGCACGCGCGATAAAGCAAAGTACGGACGAAGTTCTTCGTCGCGGTAACTGAAGCGTTTTTCGCGCAGTCGTTCTGCCCAGAAACCAATATCCCAATGGGCTAAGTTAAGCGTTACATCACCGCTTTGCTCACGTGCGAATGTGGTGAGCTCGTTCAGTTCTTCGCGTGCTTTTGGTAAAGCCACGGAGAGCAAATCCTGCATCAATTTATCAACGTCAGCAACTGACGGGGCCATTTTGGCGGCTAAGGAAAGGTCAGCGAACGTGGCGTATCCTAGTAAGGTCGCCTTTTCTTTGCGCAGTTTTAAAATTCGATGAATGAGTGGCCCATTATCGGTTGGTCCATTTGACGCACGGGTGACGAACGCGCGATACAGCTTTTCCCGTAAATCGCGGCGCGTGCTATGTTCCATGAATGGCGTGAAACTGGGGCCGTCCAAGGTCACGCGCCATGGCCCAGTTGTGCCAGGATTTTCCGCTGGTTCGGTGTTATTTGCCCGCGCTGCCGCATGCGCCGCTGCCAATTTTGCACTGTCGGTTAATCCAGCGACTTCAGCGGGGTCGGTTAATACTAAGGCAAATGCTTTGGTGGCGTCCAGAACGTTATTGCTGAAACGAGAGGACAGATCGGCTAATTCCAATTCATTTTTTTGAAACTGTTCGCGCTGTGCACCGGATAATCCAACGCCTGCATGCTCCGCTTGGCGAATATTAGCGGTAACGATGCGCTGTTGGGTTTCATTCAGCGTCGCCCAAGTTGGGCCATCGCGTAGGGTGATGAGCGCTTTATAAACGGGAACACTTTGTCCCAAGCTCATAAACGCGGTGACGACTTCTTGTTGCATGGCTTGATGTACCGTGCGCAAAGCGTCGCTATTTTGGACTCCCATCAAATGATTAATAACTGACCAAGCATAACCAAGCGGTTCGCCCAGAGCGGTTAATGGCGGAATGATGGTGTCGTACGTCGTGCCAATGGTGCGTTCAAAAGCAGCTAAATCATCGCGCAATTTTGGCAACAAAGTGCGAATGGCTGGTTCAACATGTTCGACACGAATCAGGTCAAAAGCCGGTAAAGAATTGTGACCGAAGAGCGGATTGTTGCTGGTCATGGGTTGTCCTGAGCATCAGAAAAATCAAAACGGCGGGTTGGCCCGACACCGATTATCGACTTCGGACCATAGAATGACTCAACTACCGGCTTGCACGCCGCCTGTTTGTTGCAACAGACTGAGTACAGTGCGACGAGCCGTGACGCGATTCACCCAGTGACGATTTTGGATTTTGGCTGTTAGCAGATCAATGCGTTTGAGGCATTCTTCTAAATCCAATGGAGTTAAGCGCGGACATTGTTGGCGCAGCTTGGGCAGTAGTTGGGTCCATTGATCGTCGGGAATCGTCAGCATGGGTCAGCCTCGGGGAAACCCATGCTAAGGATTCCCGCAGGGGGTCTAGGGGGAACTGGTTGGTGGTGCGACGTTCCCTAAGCGAGGTGGTATGGTGAATAGCATTGCCGACATCAAACCATGGGAATTCAGGCGGGGTAGGCACATCAGCTTTTGATCTAGGTATCTTTTTCCTTGAACCATTCATGGCGGAAATGGTTGGCAAAAGCGCAGCGAAAAGAGCCGCGACTTGGCCATCGTTGGGTGACAGATAGATTGCGATTATGCTATCCTATATCGTTCGCCCCAGCCGTATTCATGGACAGGGGTTATTTACACTTAGCCGTATTCCGCGCCGCATGAAATTAGGTGAACTGACAGGCGTTAAGCGTCGTATGTCGCATGCGCTGCGTGAGCAACAGCAACGTGAAGTTATGAAACTCGTCGAGCTTGGCCATGGATGGGCATTAGATTGCATGGAAGGAAATGAATTCAGCTCGCTGAATCACAGTTGCCAAGCGAATTGCTATTTACGTATAGCACACCGTCGCGTGGAAATTTATAGTCTGGATTCGATTCCCGCAAACCATGAATTAACGGTCGATTACGGTGAAACGATGCACAAAGGTGGTATGCAATGCTGCTGCGGATTACCAGGTTGTCGCTCAAACATTTAGCTACTCAATTATTTAACTGTTGATCAATCAAGATTCGAGCGCCTGATCCCAGGTTTCTTTATCGTAGCCAACGACGCCATTTTTTCCGATGAAGGCGAATGGTCGTCGGACGAGGTTGCCGTTTGAGGCTAACAGCGTGAGTGCGTCTTTTTCGCTCATTGTCGGTAATTTATCTTTGAGATTCATGGCGCGATAATCTTGGCCATTGCGATTGAAGAGTGATTTTATGTCACCATCAAGTGCCGCCAACATGCGTTTAAGTTCTGCGAGCGTGGGCGGCTGTTCGCGGATGGGAATTTCTTGTGCTTCCACACCGGCTTGCTGCAAATGTTTGATGGCTTTACGACAAGTGGAACAGGATTTGTAGGTATAGACGTT
The DNA here is from genome assembly GCA_947440715.1 of Planctomycetota bacterium. Taxonomy (GTDB): domain Bacteria; phylum Planctomycetota; class UBA11346; order UBA11346; family UBA11346; genus BOG-1363. Next base: position 7,083 of record CANETI010000063.1, read on the forward strand.
GAGCATCTTATTCTTTCTCGCCTTCGGTGCGATATTGAGCGAGGAAGCGCGATTCGGCATCTTCGTCACCGACCAATAATAATTCACCGATTTCTGGTAATGGTTTATCCGGCGAGGGCAGTGCTTCAGTGCCTGCTTCGGTGTCGATGGCGACGACGAGGCAGCCAGTGATGGCACGGACATTTGATTCGATCAACGTTTTTCCCGCCAGTTGCGGTGGAATTCGTACACGTACTAAATTAAGTCCTTCGGTCAGCATGAGCACATTGGTATGACGCAAATGATTGTAGATCGCGTTTGCGCCCATGGTGGCATACGACAAGACGCAATCGGCACCGGCGCGGTCCATGGTGCTGACGTTGCGATCACGGGTGACGCGACTGATGATCTGAATATCTTTGCGCAAGCGACGGCAGAGAATCGTCAGGAATATATTGGTGTCATCATCATGCGTGGTGATGAGTACGGTGGGAGCTTTTTCGATTCCAGCGCGTTCTAAAACGGTTCGGTCGGTGGCGTCTCCAGCAATCATAAATTCTGGATTAATGGCACGTTCGGGTAACTTATCGATAACGCGATAGGGAATGCGTCGCGCAGTAAGATTTTCCATGGCAGCCCGTCCAACTCGACCGCTGCCGATGATCAGTACCGGATCAGGATTTGCGCTATAAATGCAGAACGCTTCATCCCAAGCGTCTAATTGCGTACGGGTGGCGACCAGCACAATCATTGATTGTTCTTCGATGAGCGTGTCGGGGCCTGCTGCTTGCATGTGGCCGCGTGTCCAAACGCAGGCAACGGCAATTCCTAAATGTTCACGTATGCGTGCGTCGCGTAAAGTTTTTCCGACTAACGGGGTGCCGTGGACGGCCGCTTCGGCGACTAATAAATCTCCGAATGAACCAATGACATGCGCTAAGTTATCACCACCGTGCGTGCGTCGCGCCATGGCTAGCCCCAGCATGCGCCCGAGCCGCAAGACCTGGGTATTCCCAGCTTGGTGTAAAACGTCTTCAGCAGTATCGCTACGTGCGGTGGCAAAAACGGGTACGCTTTCAGCGACTTCACGCACGGTAAATACCACGTTGGTATTGACCAATTCTGAACTGAGCGTGGCAACCAGGGCAGCTCGTTCTACTCCGGCTTTACGGTAGGTGTCTGGTAAATCAATTTCGCCAAGCATGACCGCGATGCCTCGGTCATGCAGCTCCAAGGCATTATTCAAGTCACTTAAGACGACCACATACGGAAGTTGAGCGGCGTTTAAATGGTCGATCAGTGATTCCGCAACGGGCCCAAAATGGATAATAATAACATGATTTTTTACCGTGTTATCGACTTGGTGTGGTGCTCTGGCATTCGACTGAGCTTTCATCCAGGGGGCGTAGAGTAATTCAATAAAAGTGAAGGGTAACATCACCAATAACATGAACACACCGGTTAACATGACGATCATGGAAAAAAAACGACCCAGGTCACTTTTAAACGTAATGTCGCCAAAGCCCAACGTCGTCATGGTGGTCATGACCCAATAGAAGGCACTCATGAGGCTATGATTTTGCTCTTCCAGATGCATTAAAAACTGGAACAAAAAAGCGTACAGTATAATGACAGCCACTAACGATAAGCAAAACTGACCAAGCAAGGTGAGATTTTGCCGACTGCCTCGATTTGCGAGGAGCGCTATAAGCACAGAAGGTAGGAATTTCATGGACCGGTTTGTCCTAACGGGCGATTGCAGCAGCGAGCGCTTGGTACAGTTGTTCGCGGAGTTTATCGGCCCAGGCGATGCTGGTTGATTGTCCGCGGTTCAGCAGAATGGCAAAAGCATACTGCTGTCCGCCTGGAACGTCGAAATAACCGGCGAGTGCTCTTGCCTCGTTATGAGTTCCGGTTTTGACTAAACCGCGCACGCCTGCTGCCGGGCGATCTTTCAAACTGGCGCGGAAATTGATTCCTTGTGCATGACGGTGCATGCCATCGAGTAAATTAACTAAATAGGTCGCACTCGCGCTGCAGCCATAACTCAAGCCACAGCCATCCAGCAACGTCATTGGTCCCATACCGGTGCCGAGGTGTTCCTCTAAAATTGCGCTGGCTGCTTGGCAGCCAGCGGTAATGGAGCCTTCTCCAAGTTTATGAACACCGAGTAAGCGTAATATTTGTTCACCATAAAAATTTTGGCTATGTTGGTTGAAAAGAGTAATCGCAGGTATTAATGGCTGTTGCGAATGAATTAGCAGTGGACCTGCTTGGGCAGAGACTGAACCTAAGCGAACGGTTCCGGTCACCGGAATACCAGCTGCAATGAGCATACCTTTGAAATGGTCGCCAATTAATAAGTCGGGTTCAGATTCAATGGCGAGTGGAAACCACGCCGTTGCTTGGCCACAGGTTCCGCTCACCGTAATCGTATTGGACGATAAGGAACGTGAGATGGCATTGCGGCCCGCGCCGCTCGCTAAACTGCGAGTTTGGTTAATAACGGTAATTTTCGCTGACGCTGGTCGCGTTTGAATGAGACAGGCTTTACCGACTGCCTGAGGAACAATGCGTACTTCAATGCAGTTATCATTCCAAGCAAAAGCGGAGGCGGGCGCGCTAAACCAGCGTTGCTGATTTACTTGATCGGCTGGCCATGTGTCTGGTCGAATTGGTCCGCTGAAGAGGCTGGCATCAATCACCAAATCTCCGTCGATACGCAACACACCTTGTCGAGTTAGCTCAGCAGCGAAGGCACGGAAGACATTATCGGGATCGCGACCTGGGGCGAAGTGTTCGTCAAAACAGGGATTGCCTCCGCCAATGATCCCAAGACCAGGAAGGCTGCCGCTGGCACCGATGGCGCCAAGACCAACCAGC
>CANETI010000064.1 GCA_947440715.1 Planctomycetota bacterium
AGCTATTGATATCCTCTAAGGGGCCGAGTACGGGAATATTTTTTGGGGTTATCGTCGCCGCGGTTAAATCAACGGACTGAACTTTATCGGATTGCGAAACAAAGATTAAACCTGGCGTTAATTGACTGACCAAACACCGGCCTTCAATTTTATATACGGGCTGCGCTTTTTCTGGGCTCACCAAATCTGACCAGCGATAACAGGCTAAGGCAGAGACAGAGGCTTGTTGTGGTTGGACGATTGGATTTCCCAATAAATCTAATTCAGGTTCACCAGTCGGTGCCGCTACGGCAGCCGAGCCATTTGCGGTGATGAGCCAATCACCGGTGGTATACAATCGTGCATTACGTGAAAACGTCATCGGCTGCGGAGGTTCAACGATGGCTCCCTCTGCCGTAACAATTTGCAAACGATGTTCTGGTCCCGCCGAAAGTATGGCGGCAATGCCATGCGAACTCACGCCACGCTTGACCTCAGTCACTTTGCCCGCCGACAAAACTGACCACGTCAACGATTCCGCCGTCATATTCGACAGCGGTTCGGCTAAGGCCCAAATTCCTTCGGCGCCAATTGCAGTTGCTCGGCAATAACCCGGAACGCTGACATGTTTTCCCGACGCACGTACCACCTGTAATCGCGGGGCGGTTTCATTACTGTCATAAATAATAAATCCAAGAGATCGGCCTTCGGTTGAAATGTGAATGGGTCCATAAAGCGCATCACCACGCACCATTGGGACGCTGGCGGTCCAGGCTTCGCTACCATCTGACATGTCAAGGACACTGACCTTCATTAAATATTCTGGCGTAGTCACCCGCTGAATTAACGCCAAATAACGACCGTCACGTGATAGGCCTGAATAAGTTGAGATCACGGAAGTCGCAATGGAAAGACCCAACGGATAACCATCTGGCGAAAGCTGATAAACACGTGGACCCGAGACCACGATTAAACGATCACCACGATCCCAATAGGCATTAATTAAATTCGGAAAGGCAAAAAGCGGATTGCCAATAATTTCACTCGCTCCAAGCACACCTGAGGTACGTACCCCTAGTTTTTGATTCGTATACGCATCCGCTTGGATTGCTGTCCATAAATCTCCGGATTTCATCGCCTCAGACGTCAACGCCTTCATACGCGACTTTAATTCCGTCACTGTAGGTGCGGTCGCTCGTGATTGATCAACCGCCACAGCACTGGTGCAAAACATCGCACCCAGAGCAAATGCCAGGCAGCCACCAAATATCATCGTAGGTATGGTACGCATAAGTTGACCCTTTGGTCCTCTGATAATCAGATACCACGAACTATTGCGGGCATTGCCGTAAAAATCTAGGCCAACCTACTACCGAGCTTGCGTGTACGGCGCACCCAGTCCCTTCACTTAACGGCCTTACAATCACTTAAAAAACGCTGTTGGCGCACTCCAATGATGTATCAATTGCCTCTATTCAGCGTCCGGAGCTACAAAATTATTGCGTGATGATTTCGGTGTACTTACCAACCCCATTTTAACCTTAACCATTTCTTAACGACGTGAAACGGGCGGCGCTTTACGTCCAATCGCACGATGAATCGCACGCAAATCGTTCAACAGCGCGGCTAATTCCTTGGTCGGCACCACATTGGGGCCATCACTCATGGCGTTCTTCCAATCATCGTGCGTTTCCAAAAACACACCTTCGACCCCAACCGCCATAGCGGCGCGCATCAGCACTGGCGCAAAATGGCCCGCACCGCCACTTTTTGTGCCAAGGCCCCCAGGTGCTTGGACCGAATGCGTCCCATCGAAGACCACCGGCACGCCAAAACTGCGCATAATCGGCAATGACCTAAAATCACTCACCAACGTATTATAGCCAAACGACGTTCCGCGTTCGATCAGCACTAATTTTCCCGGACCAGCAATCGCTTCAAACTTAGCGACAATATTGCCACAGTCCTGCGGCGCTAAAAATTGACCTTTTTTAATACTAGTTGGTTTTCCCGAGCGCGCGCAAGCTTCAATTAAATCGGTTTGACGACAGAGCAACGCCGGCACTTGGATTAAATCGACGGTCGCTGCAACGGCGGCGACTTGTGACGCGTCGTGTACGTCAGTGGTGACTGGTAATCCGGTCGCATCTTTGACGCATTGTAAAATACGCAGGCCTTCTTCCAAACCTTGGCCGCGAAAGCTGGTGTGACTCGTACGATTCGCCTTGTCGTAACTGGCTTTAAAAATTACGGGAAAGCCAACGCGCTTCGCGGCAGCTTGGACCAATTTCGCCATCCGTAAGGCGTGACGTTCGCTTTCAATGACACATGGTCCCATGATCAAAACTGGCAACTTCCCGCCAATAACAACACCGCGGGCGATTTTAACTGAGCGAATGGCTTGCATGCGTGGGACGCTAGCGCTGCCAAGTCACACCGAAAGAGCCCAGCGCAGACTGCCTAACTGGCTCTGCGCCATCAGGCCATGCACCAGAGGTTAAGACGGCACGGGCTTGCCCACTGCGCACCAGCACCAGCATGTCGCGCCATGGCGTTCACTGCTCGCTTAAAAAATCATGCCGCCACGGCAGCGGTAGTTGCTGGTGCGCTCGTTGCAGCGCTGGGCGTCATGGCTTTTGTGATGGCCCTACGTCCCAGTCGCCTTCACATCGAAGCTGGGCAAGTCATTAGCTATCGACTGCGCGTTCAAACGAGCGAATTAATTGACCACCCAGATAAACGCGATGTGGAATTACCCGCGTCAATCCAAGAGCAAGACCTGCACCTCATTGGTGTTGGTGGCATGAACGAAGCGGTCGTCCTTACGAATATTGACGGCATCGATCAAATCACTTTGCTCACCTTTCAACCGAATGGCAGCGCACGGCGTTTAGATGCTGCAGCGCGCCCAGGGGATGCCGGTGTCGCGATTGGTTTATTTGATTTTAATTTAATGCCCTTACCTCCCGGTTCCGAACAAGTCTGGAATGTCGATATCGTCTATGCCTTATTGCCCCCAGCCAAACGCGTTTTGCAAGGAAAAGCTCGCCGCATGCGCTCAGGCACCAGCCCTGAATTTCAAGTTAAATTACCGCCTAGTATTGAATGGATTGGGCCTGATCAACGCTATATGCAGGTCCGAGATTTGGTCAGCACCTATCGCTTTAATACGAGCCAGTCATTAATTGAACGTGGAGACATTCGCTGCGTCGCCGCATTTGAGCGAGCTGATGGCAGTCATCGTTTCAAAGTACGCATCGAACTCGATTTAGTAAACGTCGGGCGCATCGTTGATGATCCGGCACAAGTGCGCAATCTTGCTCTCGCCGGCATGGACGCACAGACGGCCCTTGCCCAGGGGCATCGCGAACGCTTGGGAACCATAACTGATCGCTTAGTAAATGCATCTGTTCAAGACCAACGTTTGCGTGGTTATGTGCGCAACTTAGTCAACCAAATTCGTAATCCCGCACCCGTAAGAAAAGTCGCCGTCGTAAATAATTCGTATGCCGTACATTTGGCGAATTGTCCAATTGAACGACGCACCGATGCGCAACGTTTTGTCGCGCAATTAGCAAGCGACGGATTTCGCGCCTATTTAGTCGAACAAGGTGCTCAATTAGCGATTTTAGTCGGCCCCTATCTTGATCGCGATCCTGCTGTTTTACGCACGCTCAGCCAACGTTATCCGCAACAACGCGCTGCCTGGGTTGAGATTAAGCCATGATGTCTGTCCTTCGATTACTCATGTTTTTCCCCGTGTTATTTATAAGTGTATTATTTTTTCCACCTCACTTACACGCGCTTGACCAAGGGATAATCGAACGACCCGACAGTGTCTCATTAGACCGCTCGTCCACCGTCCGTTGGCAAGCCTTATTTAATGTCAATCCCGCGTGGCCTACTCGTCAAATTGCCTATCTAGAAACGCGACAGCCTGAATTATCCGTGAGTCTCTTACTTGCTCGATTATTGTATCGTGGCGAGGCGTGGACGCGTCGAGATACTGATATTGTCAGTGCGCTGCAATGGCGACAAGACAATCTAAAAATTAAACAAGCCATTTTGCGTGCGTTAAGGTCACGAAATAATCCGGATGTTGTGAACTATATTTGTCATTATTTAACCGTAGAGCAGGAACCAACTTTGGTGATTTCTGCTCTCGGAACGTTGGCCATTCTCGACGCGAATACCGCCCCCAGTTGGGCATTTCGCTTAGCGGACCCGCGTGGGCAACGTCAGCTGCCGGGGTCCACTTCCTCGACGGTGCGTCAGCAAGCGTTGGAATATCTCGTACAAACTCGTGGTATTGATGCACAAGATACGAGACAGGCATTTGATTGGGCATTACTGCGCGTTACGGGTAGTGAACGTAATAATGGCATTCGCCTATTATCCGGTATGACCGCCAACGATTTACGCCAGGCCGTCGCGCTAAAATTAATTAGCGAATACCGCGGTGGAATTATAGATGGTCTTGGTAAGCAAGGATTGGTGATGGCGCTCGGCGATCTCAGCGGTCACGCCGACGTCGAGCTGGTTAATGCGCTCATGGAAATGGTCATTTATGGAGAACGTGCCGTAGCGACCACCGCTGCAACGGCGCTATCAACGACGCTGACTTGGGACGCGCCTGTCGCGATTAACGACCTCATCACGCGCGCCCAAAGCGATCCAGACCCCGTCGTGCGTCAGGCGTTAATGGCCTTGCTGATTCGCCTCGACCCCGCTGCCGTGGCGACCATTGCCCCCACCACCAGTCCATGGGCGGCACTGGCTAACCACCACCACTTGTTGCAACAATGGTCTAGCCCCAACGCGCCTCGTCCTGCGCCGTCGCCCGTGATAACGCCACCCGGAACGCCCTAACCTCGGCGACGGTCATCGCTCGGTTAAATTGCTATCCCGTTAGTTTATATGCAAGTCATTGCTATAAAAAGCAGATGGGACTTGCAACTAAGGTCAAAATTTGGATGCTACGCGCGTTTATTCTTTGCCCACACTTGGGTATGGTTGACCACGTTGACGATTCGTAAACGTGATTCAGCACTACCCGCAGCCCACGGCGCACCATGAGTTCTAACGCGGCTACTGATCAAGACGCCCTGTACTATCTCTACCTCAGTGGTGATTGGGCAGGTCCTTACCAAGTACCACAAATTCGTGACTTGGTGGCAAAGGGCACCGTAACGGGTGATGCCATTGCCTATGATTCCATCAAGCAACAGCATTTCATGGTCGAAGAATTATTAAATGCCGCAACTAAACCTGCTTTGGCATCCAGTTCATCGCCGATCAAACAGGCAACGTCTTCAACCGTCGATAATTTTGACGATATTGTAGAAATCGCACCTGAACAAGCCGCCGCTTTTGACCATGTCTTAAAAAGTTTACAGGTCTTTTATCAATCGTATTTGGCTCTCACTGAACGAAATGGTTTAAATTTACACCAAGCGGCAATGGACTTACGCAGTTCCCATCAAAAATTAAATGACGAATTAGCCCTGCGTTGTAGCGACATTGGTGCATTATCACGATTAATAAATGAAATTGACGAAGTCGGTGATTATTTAGCCAATCGGCAACAACTCATTCATTTGTGGCAACAATTATCTGAATTAGAAAAAATTGATATCGCTAGCGCCTCTGACCAAGCCTACATGGCGGCAATAGCCGTCTTAAAAAATTTAGCTGAACACGCACAGCAAATGGAACCCGCAGGTGACAGCAGCAGCAGCGTGCTCTTGGACCTCGAAGGACTCGACGACGACGCCGACAGCGTCATTACGCGAAAAATATTAATTTCCGCCCGCAGCGAAGTCGCCAATACCAAACGTGATATGGACGCGCTGCAAGTCGCCTACAACGAAGCACAAGAACAGCACGCCAAAGACTTAGAAAAAGCTAGAAAATATTTAGAAAAAGCCGAGGCCGCCCGCGCCGATGAACGTCATTTAGCGCGACAAACCGCCGCTGAAGTGCGCAATCTAGCCGCTGAAATTCAACGCTTGGCCAATGAACCCGATGTCATCGGCAGCGATGATCAAGAATTAATTGATCAGGTTGCCCACTTAGGCAATGAACTAAGTAGCGCCGATATTTCATCACTTGCGTATGTCGCTGAAGACGTGCTTATTCGTCTCATCGGGCATTTACGCTTATTGGTACAAGGCGGTGGTGGCGATACGACTCCACTGCGCACTGAATTAGCGCGTGCTCGCGAAAGCGTCATTGAATCACAACAACGTGTAGAACAACTCACCTCAGAATGCGACACGTTACGACAACAATATGAACAACAACGATTAGCGGCAGAAAAAGCCAGCGAGCGCGCCCAAGATCGTGAACACCGTTTACGCTCCACCGTGACCGCCCTGGAAGTGACTAAAGAATTACATATGGAGGTCATGGAAGACCTCAAATCTCAATTACACAATGCGCAAACACGCGTCGAGTCCATGGAAAAAGATTTGGCCACCGTGCGCGGAGCCATGCAAGACTCCACCGGTACGGTGGAAGCACGCGGCAAAGCCATTCAACATGAAATGGAGCGCATGGTCGAAATGAAGGCCATGTTAGAAGTCCGCTCCCATGAATTATCTGCCAGTCTCAAAAGTGCCGAAGATGAACTAGCAAAAGCACAAACATCATCGGACGACACATCGTTGGCCGAGGCCTTAGCAGCAAAAGTTAATTCACTACGCACCACGTTTGACGCAACCACGTACCGTCTACAAGAACAAGAAAAAATTGCCGAACGATTAGCAAAAGAATTAGAAGCCAGCCGTATCGAGGCGACCGAGCTGCGCAGTCGTAGCGATTCGCTCAGCGGCGAATTATCAGATGCACGTAGTTCATTATCATCGTCGAAACGCCGCTTAGACGAATTGCACGAAGCCTATGCCAATTTAGAGGCCGAACGCCAGTCGTTACAAACCGAACTCCATCATCGGCGCAGCACCGACACCATTCATAAAGTCCCAGAAGATGCTCACTCGAGTGAACGTATTTCCAAATTGGAAAAAGATGCGTTGATGTTGTCACGGCAATTGGCCAATGAAAAACGCCAAGTAGAAGCGCTCAACGAAGCGAAAAGATCCGCCGAAGCACGTGTCCAAGAATTAGCGCGCGAACGCGAAGATCTGCGTACTAAGTTTGAATCACTCCAGGCCGAACATTCCGGCGATCATGCCCGCCATACCTCGGCCATCGCCATGTCGACCCAAGCGGCGATTGAGGCAGAGCGTCGCCTGCGTGAATTACAAGATCAAGTTAGCGTCATCGAGGCTAAAAACAAAAACCGTCAAAGTACCGATGGAGATCGACTCGAACCATCAACCGTGCGCGTCGGTCAAAACACCGCTCTCGAAAGCACGACCCACATTTCGCTCGTTTCCGAATTAGAGCAAACCAAACGCGAGCACGCACGCATCCGCGCAGAATTAGACACGCTTAAAAAAGCTGATGTCAGTGACAGCGTTACGCCACCTGAATTAGCACGCTTGCGTTACATCGAAGGTGAATTAATTGTCGCACAACAATCCATTACCGACTTAGAAGAACGCCACGCGCAAGCCGTCGCTGAACGTGAACGCGTAAAACGTGAATTAGAACGCCTCAAAGGTGAGCGCGAAGCTGCTGCCGTCGAACACCGTACCGCATTAAAATCGGCACGAGATCGTCTAACCGAATCTCAGGCACGCGTCGCGGAATTAGAAGCCCGGCTTTCCTCTGAATCCAATTCCGACGATGATTCCGGCATACGTACGCATCTTGATCAATCCCTGATTGAACAAGAACGCCTGGGCAAAGAAGTCCAAAAACTCGCGGGAGATTTAGCCAAACTCAACGGCACCGCACCAAACGATCGCGATCAGCAATTGGTTGGCCTCGCCAAAGCCAGTCAGCAATTAGCTTCCGAACAAGAAAAAGTAATGGTGCTCACCCGCAGTTTAATGGAAACTCTGCAACAAGCGGATCATGCCCGAAATCGCACCGTTGAATTAGAACAACTCGTCGCAGCACGCACCAGTGAACGAGATCGCCTTCATAGTGATTTAGATCGCCTGCGCGCTGAACTCAGCACCACAAAATTGGGCAACAACCCCGCACCCGAATTACGCGAAGCCCTGAGCAAACGCGACCAAGCCCTCGACGAATTAGAACTAGTTCGCCAAGAACTCGATGAAGTGCGCGGAAAATTAAGCGACAGCACCCGCGCGCACAGCACGCTGGAACAACTCACCAACGAACAGCAACGCATTCGCGCACTAGAAAAACAAATTGCGACACTGACCAGTGAAAACGCACAGCACCAACAGATGTTCAACGAAGCCCGTGCGCGCATGGCGCAGGCCCTCATTGAACGCGACGAATTAGCCACCGAATTAGCCGCCATTCGTTCCCGACCAGATCACAGCGCCGAACTCAAAATGTTGCGCCGCCGCCTCGTTCGCGCCAAACGCATCATCAAAAACTTACGCCGTGAACGTGATGAAGCCATCGCACAACAACAACATTCGGCAACCGATCTACACGAATTATCCACGCAAATAAATCGCATGAAAACGGCGCAACGCGCCGCAGCAGAAGCATTAGGCATACCCGTACCACCAGACCACGGATACACGACTGGCCATTTAGCCGCAGCGATGAGCCCATTTGTCGATGCCACCGGCCAAGGATCACACGTACCGAAAGCCGTCACCCATCGCATCGCAGCAGCCAGCGGATTTACTTCATCACATGATAAATCAGCCCGCATCGGATTCGGTAGCGGCAGTTTATCAGCAACACCGGCAATCCACCCAGGCGCACTCGCCCCACGCGCCGTCACCCGCAATATTTTCGATAAACCAACCGCGAATAATAACGCCTTCACCAGCGCCTACGGCAAACCAGCCATCCCAGGTGTGCACAACGAAGAACAAATGCACACCGCCAGTCATGGCACCCAAGTTCTAGAACTCAAACGCCACACCAACGTCTTCCGCCCCACATCACTAATTCGTGGACGCCCCTGGCGCACTGCCGTCATTGTTGGCGGAGCCATTACCGTCTGCGCATTTTTCTTAGCGCCGCCGCTGATTCCGTTTAGTTCGCAAGGCGTAGTTAATGCCCAAGTGATGGCATTAACAGCTCCAATCGAAGGTCGCTATTTCGACGCGTCTCCGGCGCTCAATCAAATGATTACGGCCAATCAATTAATGGGCACGATTCGTAATGATAAAGTCGATACGACCCAATTAGACACACTCACAACTAAACTGTCGGCATTAGCCAGCAAACAAACAGAATTGAAATCCATCATCGCTGAACTGACGCAAGAACGCGATTCTTTAGATGCGCGTATTTCCACGTACCGCACCAGTAGAATCGACGCATTAATTCGACGAATCACGGAAGAAAGCAAACAATTAGCCATACGCTTAGAGGCTTTATCCACCGCCGAAGCAAGTGCGCTCCCAGGATTACGTGCAGCCTTTGATGCCCAGTCAACCTTGGTAAATGACCTCAGCAAACAATTACTGGTCATCCAAGACGGCAGTTTCCCTGATCTAGAAAAACCAACCATCGTCCTGAAGCACGAAACCGTTGCACTTAAAATTACGGGCCTCAACGAACAAGAGACAACGCTCAGCAAAGATATTGCCAGCATACAAATGGACATCACCCGCGAACAGACTCGCATCGCGGCATTAAAAGAAGCACCAGTGCCCAGTACGAACAACGGCATCCTGTATTCACGCAAAGCCAATGACCAACAATGGCTGAAAAAAAGCGACACCATCGCCCACATCGCCGACCCCAAAACCATCATCATCGAATCCGTCATGCACCCACGTTACATGAACGACATTCAACCAGGCGATCAGGTCCAAATCGAACTCACCGGCGAACGCCGACGCGTTAGCGGAACGGTAAAAGATTTAGTGCCGCTTAAAGGGCAAGATGCACAAATGGC
>CANETI010000065.1 GCA_947440715.1 Planctomycetota bacterium
GCGTTTTCGCCAAGCGCCCATTACTAAATGGACATAAAGCCATTGCCGACGACCGGTATGATCAACGGACGCCATGACCGAACGGAAATCGCCAGGATTTCCTGGGGCGTTAGCCATGGTGGGTGTGCCCGATCAGTATTTGATCGGATCTTCCTTTTCTTTGGCGGCCTGTGGGCGCATACCGGGTTTTTCACCCGCGCGACTTAAATTAGCTACGTAACAAGCAACCGAAATAATTTCATCTGAAGTCATTTTATGGATCGCTTGACCAGGCATCACATTATTCATGCGACCTTCGGTAAGCGACTTAACTATTTCGGTCATGCTATTGCCATAAATCGAGTATTTATCAGTCAAATTTGGCCCGATTAGGCCGGTTAATGTTGGCCCATGACAGGTCATGCACATTTTACTGGGGATCAACGCCTGTCCGGCGGCAATGCGTGTGGGATCATTACTTAATTTACGTAAGTCGTCTTCGCTTAATACCGGGGCAACAACCACTTCTTTTGCTTTAGCTATTAACCAATCATCGACATCCGCTTTGCTTAAGACGCCAGTCCAAAAATGAAAATGAAAGACATACCAAATGGCAACGGCAACACTGATATACAGCATCCACAGCCACCAACGTGGCAAATTATTATCGTATTCGGTGATGCCATCAAACGCGTGTGAACGTTCTTGATCAATACTATCACCACTGGTGGGGGTGAAATTAGACATGAAAGAATCCTTGTGCGGTGCCGTGCGATAAGGTGCTTAAAAAATCTTCTGTAATGGTTGTATTTACATTGGTCATTTGGCCGCCTCCGCTTTCTCGCTCTTACCCAGATCGGTGCCTAAACGTTGGAGGTACGCAATAATCGCGAGCATTTCTTTGTTCTCAAGATCTTTCATGTCCTTGAAATGCGCATCTTGGCGCAACTCAGCAGCGATTTTCTTGGCCTGAGCCTTGGCGATGTCGACCGCGCCGCGAATCTCGCTGTCGCTATACGGCGTGTTCATCGGGAAGCTGGCGAGGACCTGTAATTTACGCGACAGGGAACTCAAATCCATGTCGTTGGTCGCTAACCAAGGGTAATTGGGCATGATGGATCCTTGGGATACCGACCGTGGTTTTTCCAAGTGTAAATAATGCCACGACGCCGATGGACGATTCACGCCTTCGCGGGCTAAATCAGGTCCGGTACGTTTACTGCCCCATAAAAACGGACGATCATAAATAAATTCGCCGGCACGAGAATAAACGCCATAGCGTTCAACTTCCGCGCGTAATGTGCGAATCATCTGCGTATGGCAGACGGAACAGCCTTCGCGAATGTAAATATCACGACCCGTTAATTCGAGTGGTGTATACGGTTTTACCGAGGCAATGCGCGGTGTCATCGCGCCTTGAATAATCGTTGGTACTAATTCGCAAATACCGCCGATGGCGAGCACCACGACCGATAATCCAACCAAGGCCGTGGGCCAGCGTTCGACGAGATCGTGGAGCGCATTGGTTTTCTTGCCGAGGCCTTCTTCGCGTAGCGCTTTGTCAATTTCAACGCTGACCGCACGCGATTCGCGCATTAAGGCAGGCACTAGGACGACATCGTCTTCTAATTTTGCCGCATTGGCCATGGTGCGCCAAATATTAAAGGCGCATAACAGCATGCCGGCTAGGAATAAGCAGCCGCCGCTAAAACGAACCCAATAAAATGGCATGATAGCATTGACGATTTGCATCCAGTCGGTGTAGACCAAGCGCGAATTTTCATCAAAGGCGAGCTGCATCGCACCGCCGGTGACTCCGGCAATCCACATGGCGATGGCATAAGTTGCAACGCCAATCGTTGCCAACCAGAAATGTAAATTAGCTAAGCCTTCTGACCACAATTTGGTTTTGTACATCTTCGGCACCATCCAATAAATCATGCCAAAGCTGAGCAACGCCACCCAGCCAAGCGCGCCATTATGCACGTGGCCGATGGTCCAGTCGGTATTGTGCGACAGCGCGTTAACTTCACGCAGCGCCATGACGCAGCCTTCAAAGGTGGCCATGCCGTAAAAGGTAACGGCGGCGACTAAAAATTTGAGCACCGCGCTTTCACGCACTTTATCCCACGCCCCACGCAGGGTCAGTAAACCATTAATCATCCCGCCCCACGATGGCGCGATCAACATAATGCTAAACGCGACGCCCAGGGTTTGTGCCCACTCTGGCAAAGCGGTATGTAATAAGTGATGTGGGCCAGCCCAGATGTAGATAAAAATGAGCGACCAGTAATGCACAATCGACAAGCGGTAGCTGTAGACCGGACGCTCAGCCGCTTTGGGAATGAAATAATACATAATACCTAAAAAGGGTGTGGTCAGGAAAAACGCTACGGCGTTATGTCCATACCACCATTGCACTAAGGCATCCTGAATACCGGAATAAACCGGATATGATTTAAATAACGTTACGGGATAGACCGCAGAGTTACCAACGTGCAGCATGAAAATGCCCAACCACGTGGCGATATAAAACCAAATGGCGACATATAAATGACGTTCACGGCGACGGAAAATGGTGCCAAACATATTCAGCCCAAATGCCAACCATACCGCAGCTAATAAAATATCGATTGGCCATTCTAACTCAGCGTATTCTTTGCCCGAAGTAAATCCAAAGGGGATGGTCAACACACCCGCCACGATAACCGCCTGCCAACCCCAAAAATGGAAGGCTGAGAGTTTGTCGCTAAACATGCGCGTCTTTAACAAGCGTTGCAGCGAGAAATAAATCCCCGCAAAGATCGCATTGCCAGCAAACGCAAAGATCACCGCATTGGTATGGAGCGGACGCAGTCGACCATAGGTCAACCAGGGCGTGTCCAGATTTGCTGCCGGAAAAGCCAATTGCAGGGCAATGGTGACGCCCAGCGACATGCCAATGATGCCCCAGACGAGCGTCGCAATAACGAAATTGCTCGCCCAACGATTGTCATAGACAACGGTTTCAAGGTTCGCAGCCGGCGACGTGGGCTCGCTCATGAGATTTTTCCGCTTCATATAAAAGAGGGCAGCCTCGGCCAGAACACCCAACCAGAGGAAGGCGGGAACCTAGCAATCGTGGCCGATCCGGCAATCGGATAATGATGTCCGATAGTTAACCGGGAGTGCCCACAAGACGTTGCATGAGAAGTAGGTGCAGGTTCAACAAGCGGGATTTTGACCTGGGTGAGCGATCGGCGGCTGGGTTATCGATCGAATAGCGGTGAATGATCCTGCCGTGGCACGGGCGAACAGACCGTGTCATTTTTGACAGAACTAATGAGAAGGGTGTTGGGACTAATATGCTGATCTCGCTTAGAAAACGAAACTCGGCCTTCGTACTTCGCGTATAAAATTTCTACGCTTGGCCGGGAAAAAGATAATTTAGCCACCGTTTTTAGAGTCCTAGTTCGCCATAACGAACAGAGCAATATTTAAACGCTTGACTCGCTGTTGCGGCTAGGGACAAGCCCAACCGAATTTTTTGCAGGAGACACATGCTAAGCCAGCGGCCAATCGTTTCACGTTGCTATACGTTCAAAGGACAGCGGGGCACCCTCGCCTTCGCTACGCTGGCGTTTTTATTTACTGGCTTTATCGGTGAAATTATCGCCGCCGATTCTCAACCGGTTAAAGTCAAAAGCGTTGATTCCGGATTACGCCTAACGGTCGAAGGTCATTTAGGCGGATTGCCCATCGCGATCCCCGTGCAGTTGACCAATTTAGCATTGATGGGTCCGGCGGAACAGGCGCAGCAAAAATTAACTGAATTATGCCCAGTCGGCGCGCTGGTGGTGTTGCGGACGGAGGTCATGGAATTAAAGGCCGACGCCTTTGGCGTGGTGCACGCCGTGGTGTTGCGTGATTTCCCAGGTCCGGTGGATCCCGCCGCGCCGCCGATTGCTGCGCGCACACCAGGTGCCTTTCGTTCATCCATCCAAATCGAAATGATGCGCGCTGGCTGGGGATATTTATCCGCTGACACGGCTGATCGCGGCATGTCGCAACGCGAATTAAGCGGCCAAGCGCAACAAGCGATGAAAGAAGCCCGCGAACGAACGATGGGCGCGTATTCGTTGCCTGGATTTACTCCGCCACTGGAAATGGCTGGGCGTCAACCAGGGATGCCGCAGCGTGGGCCACGGCCAATGCAGCATCTGCCGCCTGGGCAATTAGCACCTGGACCCTTATTGCCAGGACAACAGGCACCCGCGCCAGCGGTGACCGTGTCGCCGCAGCCGGTTTTGCCACCGACTACGACCGATGTACCGCCAGCGCCCGAGCAGACGGGAACTGGATTTTGATCTGTCTTTTATCTCCTATTCATTTTTTGAGTTCTTATTCATACGTAGGTTTTTTACTGCGCTCCAGCGCTGTGGATGACCACGCATTCAAAGCATAACGTATTATCTCATGAACAATGTTACGAAAGTGATAACTCCCATGTTCGGTAAAGGTTTAATTCCAATGAAGAAAACGCTCTGGGGATATTCGTTTCTGCGGCAGGTGTGGCTGCTGCTATTTGCTGTAGGGATTGCTACGGCTGCAGCTGCGCCATTTATTATAGTGGTGAACACCGAATATCGGGGGATTTCTTCCGCTAATCAATTTAACCTCCCTCTGTTTGCTGGCGCAAACTATAATTTCTCTGTTGATTGGGGCGACGGAACCAGCTCAGTCATTACGACATCGAATAGTCCCACTCATACGTATGCTGTTGCGGGTACATACACAATAAAGATTAGTGAGAATGTTATTGGTGGTTTTCCGCGAATTTATTTTAATGGCCCCGTTATTCTTCCGGATTTCTTTGTGAGTCCACCACCTATTACGGGTGATTATAATAAGTTGATAGATATTTCGCAGTGGGGAGGTTGTAATTGGACAAGCATGGCGAAAGCTTTTTCTGGGTGCCAAAATTTACTGACTATTAGTGCCGCAGACTGGGTAACTGCACAGACGGGGAATGTAACCGATTTCACCCTTGCCTGGGCAAACTGCACAAAGCTGACTAGTTTCCCCTTGTTGAATACCTCGGCCGGAACGACTTTTTTTGGGACATGGCTTTACTGTCGTGGCCTTACAAGTTTCCCCTTGTTGAATACCTCGGCCGGAACGACTTTCGAATATGCATGGAGCAACTGCCTTAACCTTACAAGTTTCCCCTTGTTGAACACGGCGGCGGGAACGAATTTCCAATATGCGTGGTGGCAGTGCTATGGCCTGACGAGCTTCCCCTTGTTGAACACGGCAGCGGGAACGAATTTCCAATCAGCTTGGGAGCAATGTACTCTGTCGAATTTCCCGTCTCTGAATCTTGGGCAGATGAACAATGGATCGGATTGCTTTGCTGATGTCCCTTTAAGCGTAGATTCTTATAGTAATTTATTGATCAGTCTCGCCAGCTTGAATGCCCAAATGAATGTTGAATTTGATGGTGGTTTAGGTCAGTTCAATCTCAGCGCAGCTAGTGCCCGTAATACCCTGACTAATGCGCGCGGATGGCTTATTACAGACGGTGGTCCGGCATCATTGGTCCCGACGGTGACCACTACGACGATCAGTGGCGTCACGTTCAGTGCGGCAGTTGGTGGCGGCAATGTCAACTATGTTGGCGAATCAGCCGTAACTGCACGCGGCGTATGCTGGTCAACGTCAGCGAATCCGACCATCGTGAACAACAAGACAACCAATGGCACTGGCGTAGGATCATTCATCAGTGCGATTACCGGTTTGTCTGCAGGAGCGACGTACCATGTCCGTGCCTATGCGACGAATAGCGGCGGAACCGCGTATGGTGCAAATGTGACGTTCACCACGACGGCCAACACTCCACCAACGGTCGCCACTGACGCTAATGTTAATCCAAAACCTGTCACCGGCACCACGACGACGTTATCGGTCTTAGGGTCTGACGATGCCGGCGAAGTGAATTTAACGTACACCTGGGCAACCACTGGCACGCCACCAGCTTCAGTGACCTATAATCGCAATGGGAATAATGCGGCAAAATCAGTGACAGCGACGTTTACGAAGCCTGGTTCGTACACCTTTCGTGCAACCATTCGTTACGGTAGTGGTTTATCGGTGTCGAGTGATGTGACGGTTGTCGTTAATCAAACGACGTCGGTGACGGTGAACCCGGATAATGTTCGGGTTAATCCCTCGGCTCAACAAACGTTTGCGGCGAGTGCGCGTGATCAATTTAATATGGTGATGTCAGCACAGCCGCCGTTTAACTGGACGACCACTGGCGGCGGCAGCATCACGGCAGCCGGGGTATTTACAGCAGGAACCGTCACCGGCGGACCACATACCATCACGGCAACCGGCGGTGGAAAATCAGGGACAAGCACCGTTTTTATTAATGGCGCGCCAACGTTGGCCACGAACGGCGCCGCAATTGCATCGCCCAATCCAGTGACCACCAAGACTACGACCCTGACGGCATTAGGTGCCGACGATAATGGCGAAGCTAATCTGACGTACACGTGGACAACCACGGGCAATCCCCCAGGGACAGTGACTTATAGCGTCAATGGCACGAATGCGGCTAAATCAACGACCGCGACATTTCCAATAGTCGGTCCGTACACCTTTCGTGTTACTATCACTGATCAACAGGGACGTACGGTAACCAGCGATGTCGTGGTGGTGGTCAATGCAACGTCGACTTCCTTGGCGGTGACGCCCACCAGCGCGACCACTACGCAAGGAAATATCGCCACATTTAATGCGATCACGAATAATCAATTCGGAAGCCCGTATTTAGCAGATCCAACGACGTGGAGCGTCAACGGTGGCGGCACTATGTTACCCTCCGACAGCATTATTTTAGAGGCTTCTGGCGCGGATATTTTCGGCACCAGTGATGGCGGGCATTTTATGTCCCAATCTTTAACTGGTGATGGCAGTATTATTGCTCGTGTTGATCATTTACAAAATGCTCATCCATGGGCTAAAGCGGGTTTAATGATCCGTGATGGGCTGACGGCCAATGCCATCAATGCCATGGTAGAAGTGACACCGGTATCGGGCGTTTTATTTCAACGCCGCACCACCGTTGGTGGCGCTAGCACGAATATCATTGTCACCGGCATGGTGGCTCCACGTTGGCTGCGACTGACGCGCGTGGGCCAAGTATTAACCGGTTTTCATTCAGCCGATGGTAGCACTTGGACGCAAGTCGGTAGCGACACCGTGACCATGGGCGCGACGGTTCGTATCGGACTGGCATTAACCTCTCATGTCGTCGGTGCTCGTGCGCGAGCGGTCTTCAGCAAAATCTCGGTGACTGGCGGCAGCACGACCTCAGGCGCCCTACCGAGCGGATGGACAGCCCAGGATATTGGCACCACCGCAGCAGCGGGATCAGTCACCTATACGCCAGCAACGGGACTCTTTACCACGCAATCAATTGGCACGGATATTTTTGGTACGGCGGATGGATTTCATTTTGTCCATCAACCGCTGACCGGTGACGGAACCATGATTGCGCGGGTGGCAAGTCAAAATAGCACCACGGCGTGGGCGAAAGCTGGAGTGATGATGCGGGATAGTTTAACCGCCGATGCAAAAAAGGCGTTGGTGGTGTTAACGCCGAGTTCCGGAGCCTTATTTCAATACCGAACAACGGCAGCCGATGTCAGCGTGAATCGTATCCTGCAAGGCAAAGCAGCTCCCAATTGGATTAAGTTGGTTCGCGCGGGCTCATTATTTACCGGTTATATCTCATCTGATGCGGTAAAATGGACGGTCATTGGTAGTCAAACGGTCACCATGGGCAGCACCGTGTACGTTGGTTTAGCCAGTTGTCAGCGTATGCCAACCTTAACGACAGCGATTTATTCTAATGTGCAAGTCTTCCGTGGCGCCAGTTCTGCCGTCACGCCGCAATCACCATGGTCAGCACAAGATTTGGGCACCGTCGCATTAGCGGGCTCCAGCCGTTGGTTAATCCAAGAAGGCACCTTTTTATCCGGCAACACCGTTGGTGGTCCGTGGACGGTGACCGCGACCAGCGGCAGCTTCACAAAAACCGCAACCGTATCGGTCACTAACGCAGCACCCACCATTGGCGTCGCGGCAAAAGCCGCACCCACCACAGTGACGGGAAAAACCACGAACTTAACCGCATGGGGCGCCGACGATGCGGGTGAAAATAATTTAATTTACACCTGGTCGTCAACCAACACGCCGTCTCCGACTTTTAGCGTGAATGGCACCAATGCTGCAAAAGCCACCACCGCGACGTTTAGTAAAATTGGCATGTACACCATACAGGTCAGCGTACGCGACGCGCAAAATGCGAGCGCAACCAGCAGCGTCACCGTGACGGTGAACGCTACCGACACCGGAGTCGCGGTTTCTCCCGCGTTAGCGTCGATTGCGAAAAACGCCACGCAATTATTTACCGCCACCGCGACCGATCAATTTGGCGGCGCGTTAGCCACGCAGCCGCAGTATACGTGGTCAGCTAACGGCGGCGGCACTATTTCCGCGACGGGTTTATTCTCGGCTGGTGCGACTGTCGGCGGTCCCTTTACCATTACCGCCACGGGCGGGGGAAAATTTGGTAATGCCAGTGTTACAATTATTGACCAGCCATCTATCGCATTTTCTAGCGCCACGTCGTCAATTGGCGAAGGCGACGTTCAGCTCTACATCCCGGTCCAACTGTCGTGGCCGCATAACCAGACGGTTACAGTGGCCTACTCCGTCACGGGCACGGCTATAGGTAATGGAAACGACTACTATTTACCCAACGGTACCCTGACTTTTCTCGCTGGCGAAACTAAAAAAGATCTCGCGCTTCTACTACAGGATGATGCTTCTGTCGAAGGCAATGAAACCGTCATTGTTGCATTGAGTACACCAGTGAATGGATTTTTGGGTGCCACCAATGTCCACACGTCTACCATCGTTGATAACGACAAAATTACCGTGCAGGTAGTGGCTACCGATCCGGTGGTTAACGAGGATGGCACGCACTATGGCTCGCTTACCTTTACACGTAATGGTTCATTGGCGGCCGCACTGACGGCAAGCGTTAATTTTACTGGCTCAACCGCCACTATTGGCACAGACTTCACTGATCCGACAGACACCGGTCTGAAGATTATTTTTCCTATTGGTGTGGCATCGGTCTCACGCGTAATTACCCCAATTCAGGATGTGCTCCACGAACTCGATGAGACTATCGTCGTATCAGTGGTTGCTGGTTCCGGTTATGCTGTTGGCACCCCAAACAGAGCGACGCTGACCATCCATGATGATGATGTGGTTAGCATTACTGCCACTGCCGCGACGGCAGCTGAAGCCACCACGCCAATTAATGGTCAATTCACCATTAGCCGCGTGGGTACGACAGGGCCTCTTAGTGTCGCCCTTGCTTTTAGCGGCAAAGCAACGCTGAATAGCGACTACACCAGGACGCCATCGGGAAATACGGTAATCATCCCGGCTGGTCAGTCGTCAGTAAGTGTCACAATTACACCAGTGCAGGACACCAACGTCGAAGGCCCAGAAACGGTCATCGCGACAATCATCCCGACAACTCCTGTGGGGACGTACACGATTGGCACTTTGTCTAGCGCTACCGTCACCATTAACGATGACGACGCACCGACGGTGTCTATTGTCGCCACGGATGCCATCGCTGCTGAACCGACTGGTGACAATGCCGTATTCACAATTAAACGGGCGGTCGCCACAGCCGCAGCTCTGACCGTTACCTACCAGGTCACCGGTACGGCAACTCCCGGGCTCGATTACACGACACTCAGTGGTAGCGCGACCATCGCAGCAAATGCAGACACGACCACGGTAACCCTTGCCGCTCTTGGCGATCAGATTATCGAATCGGACGAAACTGTGATCCTGACCCTTGTCTCGGGGCCAA
>CANETI010000066.1 GCA_947440715.1 Planctomycetota bacterium
CTAAGTCGCCGTTGACCTAATGATAACCGGATATTTAACGACAGAGTGAAGTGCAGGAAAAAATAATAGTATCGAGATGTTTGGTGTGAATCAGGTAGATGATTGGCTTTGTGTAGAGGTTGATGGTTCTTGACCACAATGATCAATCGCAACCGCATCAGATATGAGATAAATCTCCATGAGCAAATCAGATAGACGTTCAGGTTCGCTAATGAGGTCAGCGACACTGAGTTGATCAAACGATTTGGTTAAATTTTCCGCTCGTTGGAGGCAGGTGGTGCGACCGTTTTCCGCCAAATGACCTAAGGCAGTGGCTAATCGGCGAGCATTAAATAGTAATGAACGAGGTTGTTTGTCGTAACGCGCAATTAATTCAACGGTATTGGGCAGATCCCCGAGCGGACCATAGATTTTCCGGTACCAATCGTGCACACCGGCAGCGCTTAACATGGCATCCCATAAGCGATAACCAGGCGTTCCAGGGATCGCGCTATCTTGGCCATACTTTTTCATCGCCGGAACAAACGCGCGCAAAATACGAATGGTATTATCGCAACGTTCAATCGTGCGACCCACGCTTATAATGTTGGCGGCATGATCTTCGAGTAAATCTTCGATGGTGGCACGAATCCACATACAGCGGCGCGAAGCCCATTCTAAGGTGGTCGAAACACCACGCTCGGCTAACGAATTGGCGTCTAATTTTTGCGCTTCAATCCACGTCGTATTCGTGGCTTCCCATAAATCATTGGTCAAGCGTGAACGCGCGGTTCGAGCATTCTCACGCACGGCGCGCAGACACGACCAGAGGCTGGACGGATATTCGTGATCATAAATAAGTAAAGCCAGGGCGGCATTTCCCGGATTATCTCCAGGTAATTTATCCAGCACTTTATCGTCAGCGGCAATGTCTAATAACCAGCGCCATGGGCGCGCATCGTTTAAGGGAAATTCCGGCAACAATGATTGCTGTTGTGCCACGCTAATTAAACGCGCGGTATTTTCAGCACGTTCTAGGTAACGCGCCATCCATAAACAATTAACCGCAATGCGGCTGAGCGTACTCATACCTGATCCTTTGTGACGATTTTCGCATCATTTTGAGCCGCTTGTGCCGCTTCAGCTACAATCCAAGTATCCTTCGTGCCACCACCTTGAGATGAATTAACGACTAATGACCCAGCCTTTAAGGCCACACGAGTTAAGGCGCCTGGTACTAAGGTGACGTTTTTTCCACTGACCACATAGGGACGTAAATCGACATGGCGCGGAGCGATACCTTGGTCAATAAACGTTGGGCAGGTAGAAAGTGCCAGCGTTGGCTGAGCGATGAAATTTGCTGGGTAGGCTAATAAGCGTTTTTTATACGCCGCGCATTCTCCGGCTGAAGAAGCGGGGCCCACCAACATGCCATAACCACCAGAACCGTGCACTTCTTTTACCACCAATTCATGCAGATTTTCAATGACATAGGCGAGTTCTTTTTTATTGCTGCATTTGTACGTTGGCACATTTGATAAAATAGGTTCTTCACCGAGATAAAATTTAATCATTGCCGGTACGTGCAGGTAAGTTGCCTTATCATCGGCCACACCATTACCGACCGCATTGGTGATGGTCACATTACCGGCGCGATAGGCATCGAATAAGCCTTTGACGCCGATAAGACTGTCGGGTCGGAAATGTGCAGGATCAAGGAATTCATCATCAACTCGCCGATAAATCACGTGTACTCGCTGATTTCCTACGACCGTGCGAGCATAAACTTTTTTCTTCTCAACAAAGAGATCGGAGCCTTCGACTAAGAGCACCCCCATGGCATTGGCGAGAAATCCATGTTCAAAATAAGCACTATTTGCCGACCCTGGAGTCAGCACCGCTATGATTGGATTATCAATGCCATTCGGCGCACAGTCGCGTAGTGCGGTGCGCAGTACATCGGGATAATGATCATTGGGTTCAATCGCTTGATTACGGAATAATTCCGGATTCAGCCGCTGATGCGCGGAACGATTTTCCAACATATACGATACACCAGAGGGGGTGCGAAGATTATCTTCTAGGACGTACCACGTAGATGGTCCGACCCGTACCAAATCCACTCCGGCGATATGTGCATGCACGGCGTGCGGCATATCGACGCCCTGCATTTCTTTGCAATAAAGTTTATTGTTAAGCACATCCGCTTTAGGAATGATGCCTGCCTTTAATATTTCTTGTTTATGATAAATATCATCGAGAAACATATTCAACGCTTTAACCCGTTGAATGCAGCCAGTTGACACCATACGCCAATCGTCCGATGAAATAATTCGTGGAATAATATCGAAGGGTATTAAACGTTCGGCATCTTGGCCATGGACGGCGAATGTAATTCCGCGTTGATGAAATAGATGCTGAGCCGAAGTATTGCGTCGTTCTAATTCATTCCCGCTATGGTCAGTAATCCATGACGCCACCGGCGCGTAATCTGGATGGACGTGGTCACCGGTACCCATTTCATCATAAATGACGGAACTTTTAATGGGAGTAACCTGATCGGTTGGGCTGGCTGGGTGCGCGGTACTCATGTGCAATCCTTAAACAGAACAACCCGACTTAATAGACTCTATACCAACACGAGCTTGCATCTTTACCAGATGCAGCAGATCTGGTCTATACACCACCATTGGGCGTTAAAAGACCAGGGAAAAGCTGAAAAAAGAGCAGAAAGAGCGCAGTCCCTCGTGGAACAGGACAAAATATAAGGATGCTTAGGGAGCCCCGTCAATGCTGCAAGGATTTACATTTACGCAAATCATCTGGTGCACATTTACCGAAAAAAGAAGCTCAAATTCGATGCTTAGATCAAAGGTCAATCGCACTTTTCAGAGTAGCTGGCACGCCCAAGGACAAGAAGAAGTCTATCTCTAGGTGATGGAAGAAGGTCGTATCCAAATTTGACGAACAACTCCGGGTGAGCGAGTTGCCTGATCATCCACTGGCTGGTGAGCGGCAAGCGAACCTTGAACGATTCTACTACGCGAGCGTTGATGCATA
Source organism: Planctomycetota bacterium (assembly GCA_947440715.1). Classification (GTDB taxonomy): domain Bacteria; phylum Planctomycetota; class UBA11346; order UBA11346; family UBA11346; genus BOG-1363. Next base: position 3,040 of record CANETI010000066.1, read on the forward strand.
GGTGAGAAGCCATTTCACTTCACTTCGCCTCACGTTCCAGGAGTCAGTCATGTCTCATCAGCTCATCTCAGGTCAGTTTACGATAACCGCGTTGGTCGGTTTACTGATGTCGTTGGCGCCGTTTGGATTTTCTGAATCCGCCAGAGATATGGCAGAGCGCTTTGCCCTCGCGGATGATCGTGAGGCTGTCGTTTCAAGTTTAGTGCCAGGGACCAATGATTATTTTTATTATCGTTGTTTATTGTGGCAACATCAGGGTAAGCTCGCTGAAGTCGATGTCGCTTTACCGCAATGGGAGGTATTGCATCCGCAGTCATCAGAACGTGAGCGTATCCGTTTACGTCAGGCCGCATTATGGTTTGATGCCAACCCGGCAGTGGGAGCAGAACGGTTAACCGAAGAACTGGAGTTAACTTTTTCGCAGCGTGCCGATCCAGTGGCAGGAGCAAACGCTTTTCATGTTCCTAGTTTTTTACCCGATATATTTTTGTCGTGGGATTCGTTGGTGTATCAGGCTGAATCTGCTGATTCTTTTGCTGGCTGGACAGAAGAAGGTCTCATTCGCCGCATTGCTGAAATTAAAGAACCGCTTCGTCGGCGCGGTATGCTCAATGCGATTTCGTATCCGCTATTTCCTGGTGCCGTTGATTTAATTTTAGCGGACTTGGCTGAGCCCGGCGGTGATTTTGGTGCACTTGATTTACATCGCAGAATGACCGTTGAACAATTAAATGTCTGTCGCGTCAAACGTCCAAGTTTGGTTGATGACGATGATTTTGTGCTGACCTACGTGAAGGCTTTGCGCCAACGTCAGGACAGCACGGCGCTTGCCGTGGATCGTTCGTCGCGTCAGGCATGGGTAAAGATATTAGCTGAATTTGCTCGTGATTTACCAAAGTCGGCTGAATTGCTGCGTACATTTTTAGCCCTGCATCAGCTGGAAGCCGCCGTGCGCGCCGAGCAAGTAACGCCGAGTTTAATTACAGCGGTCTTGGGGCGAGAATTACCTCAGGCGGAGAAAGCCAAAAACCATTACTCAGAACAAAGCACAGGAAAAAAACCGGACAACAGCACGCCATTGCCGGAACACGGATATGCGTTTATTGAGGCCACCGGATTGCCATTTGTGGTAGAGCCTCAGCGGGTCATTCGCGAGGCCCTGGAACAGGTTTTCATTACCGCACCAGACACGCAGGCATTTATCAGCTTGGCAAGTGAAGAATGGTTGCGCGAGCTGTTTATCGAAACGAAATTATCGCATGGTATTGGTGATGCTTCACAGTGGTTGAAGCGGGCGCAGGATTCTCGATTAGGTGAACGTTTATCTAGTCGTGTGGAGATTAGTTTTGAGCGCTCGGCGGCGGAACAATATGCTGGCAATGCCGAGGTCAGTTTACCGCTGTGGATAAAAAATGTACCGGAATTACGTCTGCGAATATTCGCCTTGGACGCGGTAAATTATTATCGCGAATTGCAGCGTGAGCCCGCAATTGACATGGAGTTAACCGGAGTCGTGCCAACGGCAGAAAAGATGCTTTTATTTCCACAACAGGCAATGGTACGTCATCGCGAACGTATTTCTTTACCCGAATGCGCAAAGCCCGGTTTATGGTTAATTGAAGCCATCGGTGGCGGTCAAGTCGCTCGGGCATTGTTGCGCAAAGGCAGTATTCAGGTGCGTAGTCAGATGCGCATGGATGGGGAATATTTGACGTTATATGATGAAGCCCAACAACCGATTATGAATGGCATGGCGTGGTTGGGGGAACAAGCGGTGTTTGCCAATAAAGAGGGCCTGATTCGCTTGCCGTATGTAGTTGAACAACGTAGGGAAAACATCGTGATCAGCGGTGGTGATCGCGCGGCGTTGATTTCGCACCAACGAACAGAAGAACAGTGGCAGTTGAAGCCAGGCATTTTATTAGAACGCGAACAATTAATCGCCGGTGGTCGTGCGACGGCATTGCTGCGACCGCGCTTACTATTAAATGGTCAAATGATGCCATTTCGTGCGGCGAGCGAGGTGCAGGTGATGATAACTACGATCACGCATACGGACACTCGTCAGGTCACTGCGGTTATTCCGCAGGGCGATCCGCAATTGGCAGAGTGGGTCATTCCATTTGCGTTGCCAGAGCAGGTGGAAAAAATTGAAATCAATCTTACTGCGAAGGTGCGAAATCAGTCATTGGGTGAAGATGTCCAACTCTCGCAAACGGAAACTACCCTGATTAATGTGGATTATTGGACAGATCGCATCGCAGACGTTCATTTAGAACACTCTGCCGATGGATGGTCGCTAGTCTGCCTAGGACGCGCTGGTGAGGCCATTGCGGGAGAAGTGCTAGATGTGGTTCTGAATTCTCGCTTTGTCCGAAATAGTTTTCATGTGACTTTAGCTACCGCCAGTGATGGGCGTGTGCGTCTTGGTCAACTACCGAATATTAATCAAGTTGGTTGGTTTTCGCGTAAGGCGCGTATACGCCCCGAAGCGAAATATTCACTGATCAATGATGGTCAAATATTCCGTTTCGGGCGTATGGAATCATCACGTCAACTACCGTCATCGCTGACGATTCAGGCGGGCGTGGATTTGCGTTTGCCAATTACTTGGCCTGATGTTGATCAAAGAGGAATGCGGTTGGTGCGCGGAACCGCAGAATCCATTGCCGATGATCTGACTGAAGAGATCCAAATAGAGAAGAGTACTGGCGTTCCTCTGTTGGTGGCGAAAAAATTACCGGCGGGACACTATCTGCTTATCACCCCTGTAGGAACCTGTTCGATAATGGTGGTTTCTGGCGTTACGCATGCGGACATGGTGTTGTCGCAATATGCCATGCACGAGGTGGATTCGCCTACGCCTTTAGGGGTCAGCGCTGAATCGGTTGCCAATGGTGTGAAAATTCAGCTTGTTCATGCCACGCCCACGACGCGAGTACAGGTGTTCGGCTTACGATTTCATCCCAGCGGAGAACGATCATTTGCCACGGCGAAATCGTGGAAAAAGTCCTATTCGTATTCAGCATTTGGATGTGTTTACCAGCAAGGCCAAGCTTTAGACCCGGAGACAGGCTATATTTTAGACCGTGCACATGCGGATAAATTTCCAGGAGTGATGCTGGAGCGTCCGGGCTTGTTGTTAAATCCCTGGTTTGATGAGGGTGCCTTCATGGCGATTGGTGCTGGCGGAAGTTCAGCAGGTATGTTTGGTAATCGTAATGGTGGAGGAAAACGCCGCGCTCTGTCTAGTGGTGGGGGTTCGAGTATGAGTGTATCCCTGGCCGAATCATGGTCGACGTACGATTTCTTGGCTGGGCCTGGGTTGTTGTTGGCTAATCTTCAGCCTGATGCCACGGGCGCCGTGTCGCTGACTGCAGCGCAATTAGAAGATGCCCGTCAATTATTAATATTTGCGTGTGATGCGACTTCAGAAGTGAGTACATTATTAGCGCTGTCATCTCGTCCACTGAAAACGCAAGAGCGCCGATTAATGGAGGCTTTACCAGCACATCAGCACCTGGTCGCTCAGCGACAAGTTCAGGTGCTGACCCCAAATAAACCGATCACGGTGCGACGTGGAAGCTTAAATCGCAGTCGCGTCTGTACGAGCATCGAAGAATTATTTCGCATGTATCAAGCTTTAGCACCAGATTTCGGACTGAAGGAATTTGCGCCATTAATGTCTTGGCCACGGCTATCCGAGGCTGAACGGCGTACTTGGTATAGCAATCATGCGAGTCATGACGTGCATTTATTTCTGTGGCATAAAGACCGACCATTTTTTGATGCAATCGTACGTCCATACTTGGCTAATAAATTGCAAAAGACATTTATTGATCAATGGTTACTAGACGAAGATCTCACTTTGTGGTTGGCGAGCGATCGGCATCAACGACTGACGATTTTTGAGCGAATTTTATTGGCACGCCGTTTGGGTGGCGAAGCAGAAAAACAAGAACTCGCCAGTTTAGATAGGTTATTTGCGGACTTGCCCGACGAAACGATTGAGATGGGGCGTTGTATCGCAACCGCCATCGTTGCTCATAATCAAGTGCAGCAGGCAGCACAAACAAATCCAATAAAAAAGCAACCGGATAGCGCAGTTAATTTAATCGAAGAGTCGCCAATTAATAACGCGGAAATAAATGCGCCTTCACAGGCGAATCTGACTATTGATTATCGCGACCATAAATCGACGAAACCATATGATGAGCGTAATTGGTATGGTGTATCGGAAACGGCACCAGATTTATTTGCCCGATCTGGTTTTTGGCGTGATTATGCTTTATGGGATGGGAAAGACGCCTTTTTGTCAACGCGGTGTTTAATGGCTACCGCGAACCCTAACGAAATTCTGGTGGCCCTAGCATTAAGCAATTTACCCTTTTTTGCGATACCCGTAACGTGGAAAGAGCTCGGTGCGGAGGTGCAGCAAACGACGGTTGCACAGCCCGCATTATTATTAAGTGAAACGGTGGAGCCAATGCCACTCAGTCCAGGGCATGCGGTTATTTATCAACAATTGTACCGTTTGGATCAGCTGCCAGAAAATATTCGCGGCGCCCAGCCCGTATCAGGTAAATTGACCCCAGGCAAAGCGTATTTATCGCGTAGCGTGGTGCTAAATCCCACGCCGTTGCCAGTATCGATCGCGGTATTAGCGCAAATTCCATCGACCGCGATCTCGCTCTATGCCAGCGCGGCAACCGTGGCAGAAGAACGTGTCATTGGGGCTTATGGTCACGCCACGATTGATCAGACGTTTTATCTGCCACACCTGAGCGCAATCACTCAATTTCCCACGCATATTCGTGTGGCGGATGCGGTGATCACCTCTTCTGCGCCAAGTGTTCATACCATGGAGTCGCAGGCTCAAACAACGACTACCGATGGTTGGGCTACGGATCCGCAGATTATCCTCAATCAATTAGCTCAATGGTCCGAAGAACGGCTCATGTTAGAGTCCTTAGTATGGCGTTTTTCCGAATTAAATTTTTGGCGGCAATGCGTCGAAATATTTGAACGTCGTCGTTTATACGATGACACCTTATGGTCGTATAGTGTTCTGCATCATGATGCCGCGCGCATGGGGGTTTGGCTGCGATCACGTAACGAAGCGGTGCAGAAATTAGGCCAGTCCTTTCATAGTCGTTGGCTGAATATTGATCCATTGAGCGATGGTGGTGTGATTCATGTGGATTTAGCGCCGCTCACGAATGCGCGTGCGCATCGCTTGGCGGGTACATCCGCTATCGCCAATGAATTAGTTGCGGAACAATGGCACTCATTAATCGACCGTTTAGCTTTGGAGCCACAACTCTCTAGTCGTTCACGTCTAGAATTGGTTTATGCCTTAACTCTACAAGATCGTTACGCGGATGCGACGGCGCAGTTTGCCTTAATCAAACGCACTGAAATTGTCACGCAATTGCAATATGATTATCTCGGTGCTTATCTGGCTTTTGCGCGAGGAGATTTACCACAAGCCGCCGTCTTTGCAGCAAAAGGCAAAGACCACCCAGTGACGCATTGGCGCTTACGTTTTGGCGAAGTTTTAGCGCAATTAGATGACCTTGCCGGTCGTCCCGCCACACGTGAACAGGCTTTAATTGATGAACAACGGCAATCCATACAGGCACAACAGACCCCGACTTTTCAGGCGAGCTTTCGCGATCCGAATACCCTGACTATTTCTGCCACTCATATTAGTTCATGTACGGTGCGTTGGCATCGTTTAGATATAGAGCCGTTATTTTCTCGGGCGCCCTTTACCACGGCGGCGGTAAAGCACGTGACGCATGTGCGCGCAGAGATTGAACAATTGGTATTAATTCCAGCGACAGGGAACGCGATGCTCACCGTGCCAGAAGCGTTACGTCAACAACCGCTTTCGGTGGAAATTATTGCTGGTGGTCAGCGGCAAATACTTAGCTCATTTACCCATGCGCTTGATATTCGCCTGTCACCGAGCAGTGGACAATTATTAGTCTTGCATGCCGCTACCGGTAAAGCGCTGTCAACGACCTATGTTAAAGTCTATGCCGAAGATCAGGCAGGACACATTGCGTTCTACAAAGATGGCTACACCGATTTACGAGGACGTTTTGATTACGCCTCACTTGGCACAGGCGCGGCGCATCGGATCAAACGTCTCGCGATATTTATAAGCCACCAACAAGCCGGAAGCACGGTGCGAGAAGTGAGCCCGCCATAACCGAACGTGATGCTGATTACGTTGGTAGGTCAGCTGTCGTAAGCTCGAGCAATCTAATCCATAGGCATTCCGGCTATAATGTTTCGTGTTGTTGAAGTCATGAGAACAGCATTTGGTACCCGTTCAGCAATCACATGGTATTGAAGGAGCCAGTTAAACGAGCGATAAAATCCAATCAGATGATCAAATTTACCGTTGCCGAATGAAGTATCGGTGCGGGCAGCGCCGTATTGGTCGATGGTCCGGTGGCGTGGCCCCCTAGCGGGATTACCTAGGCGTGTAGCATGTTGCCCATGCCACGCTTAGTGTATGACGGTAAAGAGATTCCTGTACCCAAGGAGGGCGAGCTCGTTCTTGGTCGTCACCGAGATAATGCTCTTCAAATTGCTGATGGTAAGGCCAGTCGTCGGCATACGCGCGTGTTTAGTAAAGCTGACGGCACGATTTGGGCAGAGGATTTAGATAGCGCGAATGGCACCTTCATCAATGAAGATGAAATATTTAATCCGCGTAAATTAATTGATGGTGATTTAATCATCATCGGCAAGGCAAAGA
>CANETI010000067.1 GCA_947440715.1 Planctomycetota bacterium
GCTGCCAATGCGCAAAAAATTATTGTTTTTGGCGCGCGCAGTGAAAGTGATTTATTTTATCTCGATGAATTACGCGCTATCCCAAATACCAAATTGGTTTTGATCGTACAAAATCCTTCACCAGACTGGAAGGGCCCTACTGGATTAGTGACTGACGTTTTAGCGCGCAGCAAGATCACCCGTTTTAACGAAATCTACACCTGTGGCAGCCCAGGAATGGTGGAGGCCGTACGTCAGGCAGCAATAACTAAAAAATTTCCGGAAGAACGCATTTTCGCCGACTTTTTCGCTGCTGCTCCGAGTGCGTCGAAACCAGCAGTGAAAATCGCTGCTCCGGTAGAAGATTCGGATACGGAAGAGGAAACCAGTGAGGCTCCTAGCGAAATATCCTCCGCTAGGGCAAGCGCGAAAAAAGCAGATCGACCAGCGGAATCGCGCGCGCCTCGTCGCTCAGCACCGGCGCCAAAAACAAATCCAGCACCAGCACCACTCGCCAGCCGCTTTGATGTCATGGTCGCCATGCGTCAGGTGCATTATTTTTCCTCGGTGATGGTCTGTGCTTTAATCCTCTTTTTTGCTGGGACTGGTTTTATTGCCAATCATACCGATTGGTTTATCGCGGAAGAATCTTCCGTCAGCACGGCTGGTATTCGAGCACTACCAGAATCGGCTAACAAGGATGAGGTTCAACCGCTTGAATTGTGCAAAGCCTTATTTCCTGCGGCCCTCGCCGTCGAACCCCTTCCTGGAGAAGATCGTCCGTCCTTTTTAGTCCGCGAATCGGAAAGCGTTATTCATCGCTGTGAAATAAATGTAGAAAATCGCGAAGCACAAATACGGCCCTTATTCGCGCTCACGCCGACCTTAATGACCGCTGACGATAAGGTGCTCATGGCCGCGCTGGTGGAATTACAAGGCGGGGAAATTAATGATAAGAGTATTGAAACCGGCCAAGGAACCTTGGCGTTTGATGTGGAATCGGTATGGCATTACAGCAATTTCTTCGTCTATCGCACGTTGGGTTTTTATAGCGTTATTCGCACGCCCGTGCCACTCGCAAAATCATTTTCCGATCTCCATCGCGGTAAGCACGCCAATGTTGTTCAATCATTCATCATGGATATTGCGTCATTGGCCTTGGTGATCGTTGCCCTCACCGGCACCGTGATTGGTCTCCAAGTCGTGCGCCGACGACGCAGCACCCTCATCATTATCGCCGTTTCATGTGTGTCTTTATTCTACCTCCTCCTTCACCGCTGAGAACTAGATGATGACTATAAAATCCTCTACGCTTTGTTTCTTATTCACCTGGCTGCTTTGCCTTAGCCTATCAATACCAATGGCCACAACCGCATCAGCGGCGGCAGCAACACCAGCCAAGCCGACGGTGTCCGGCGGCACATTAACCATGGAAGTAACCGTCACCCCAGGCTCTGGTGATGATCCGATGATCATGGTGTGGCTGGAAACGACCAGCGGCACTTTTGTGCGCACCTTGCAGACGTTTACGAAACACGAGAAATATTTCAAAGATCTGACGGTGTGGTGGGGGCTGCATAAAGCCGCTAAAAATGACACGGATGCTTGGATGGGGCCAACCATTAAATGGAAAGGCAGTAAATCCGCCACGGTTCCCCTGGTCGTCAATGGCGTGAATATGCTTGATGGCAATTACCAAATTCGCATTGAGCAACGCAAGGATAAAGGCGGGCATTATAAAAAAATGTGCATCCCTTTAACCCCCACGTTTGGTTCAGGAACGGCAAAAGGCGAAGGCTACATTACGCAAATCAAATTCACGGTTAAAAAATGAGGTCTTTTCTGATGCGAACACACGTCCCTACCAGCGCCATTCTCATGGGTATCGCCCTAGCCATGAGCGCCGTCACCACGCACGCCGCAGATGCGGTAAAACCAGTAACAACGGTTAATCCGGCGCCGGTTCGTCCGTATCTTGCCTCAGGTGTGGCGGGACAACCTTTTCGCTTTTCCGTGAACTTTAAAAATAAACCCGATCGCTTTGAAGCCACTGGATTACCTCGTGGTTTAACGCTTGATCGGAGCACGGGGGTTATTTCAGGAACACCAAATGCTGCCGGCGTCAGCACCGTAATCCTGAGCGCCATTAATTCCAAGGGGCGTGGCGATACCCGAATTGTCATCACGATTAAAGAAGCTCCCGCTGTGGCTGAACAGGAAGTCACGGTTGCCACAACGGTGGTGGCAACCCAAAGCGCTGCAGATGAACCGGATGTCGCAGATCCCAATGAAGCAATCAGAGACCTCTTGCATCCGTGGACCGATAATATGCGGCGCACGGTGCAAAACGCCTTACTTCCCGCGCCCGCCACGCTTCCCGGTGGCGATTGGTATTACCGCATTGTGCATACCGCACTGGATAATTATTATGATAACTGGGAAACTCAGTTACTCGGTTTAGATGATTCGGTCAAAATTGGTTTTTTGATCGCTTATGGCCTGGCCGATAATTGGGATGTTACCATACAACGCACCAATGGTTACGACTTACAAACCGACTTTGCTGCCACTGAAGGAACGTCGTTTGATTATTATGATGTCATGCTCAAACATAAATTTCTTGATCAATATGATGGCGCTTTAGGACTCGGTGGTTTAGCCGACGCGGCGATCACTGCCGGTGGCACCGTGATGCAACGCAACCAAGGTGTTAGTCAAATTTCACTGAATCTTGGCTTCCTCGTCGAACGTAATTTCTTTTCTGACCGCCTACGTCTTGGTTCCGGGGTGTTTTATTCCAGCATTTCTGCCTATGAATCGGCGAGTTCTGTTGGCCCCCCAACCAAACTGTTTAGCGATGAATATGATGCGCTCGTTGCCGATGGCAGGCCGCCAGCACAACAAGATGAAGAAAGCACCACGGCCATACCGTTCACCGTCATCTTTGCCATCGACGAACATTGGCAGCTCTATGGCGAAGCCATTTTACCCGTTGCTGGTTACGAAACGGGCGAGCCGAGTTTATTAACTGGCGTGCGCTTTAATACCAACACCCATCAATACAGTCTGTATTTTTCTAACACCGCCAATGTCGCCTTCAATTCGGTCATCACCGGCGGTGTATCGACTACAAATCTTCCCTTCTTTGGCTTTTATATTACGTCTTATTTTTAACCGATAACATTGATAAACATCACCTTTTTTCCCAATCCCAGCCAACCGTTAATCTTCACTCTCATTCATTATTTACCACTACTAAAGGATTCATCACCATGAGATCGCTCTCAGCCCCTTTGACCTGGATTAAAAAAATCTCCTTGTTGCTGCTCGTGGCGCTCATGCCGCTGTTTATGGGGATGTTGTCTCCGCAAACGCTGAACGCGGCAGAGACTTTGAGCGTCAAATTCTTCTGCCCACGAGTGGCAAACTCTACAGGGAGCTCAGGAAATAGTTACCGTGTGGCGGTGTGGTTGACTGATGGTGCTACCTATGTCGGTAGCTTGGGCTATTATTGGGGTGCCGGTAAAAATAATTATCTTGATCAGTGGACTTTTGATAATGATGCTACTAGCCCAATTAGAAAACCTAATGGTACCACGGATGCAAGAATTGGGGCGACGCAGTCTTTTACTAGTTCAGAACTAACTGCTCGTGGCAGAACATTTAACTTCCCCACTGCTGATGTCAGCTCCTTGCCGAATAAAACTTATACCATCCATTTCGAGACGGTGCGCGAGGATGATCATTACCGGAAAGCCACTGCCACTTGGATTAAAAACGGCACTTCACTAACCAACCAAGCTTTAACCCTCACTCAGGTTTTTAGATTATCTAAGCCATCTAACGACACGACCAATATTTTCAAGGATGCTACCTTTACCTACGACGTCGGCACCCCAACCAACACCATGGCGATAAATGGCGGGGATAGTCAGTCCGCGACGGTAAATACAGCAGTAGGTACCGATCCGTCTGTGATCGTGCGAGATAGCAGCAATAATCCTGTGCCCAACATCCCTGTTACCTTCTCGGTGTTTTCGGGAGGCGGCAGCGTGGTCGGCGGATCGGCCACCACCAATACTTCGGGCATCGCCACGATAACCAGTTGGACTCTCGGTACCACGGCTGGAAGTAATCAACTGCGTGCCAGTAGTTCTGGATTGACGACGTTGACCTTTACCGCCACTGGCACAGCCGGGACCGCAACCCAGATCGCGGTAAATGCTGGCAACAACCAGAGTGCCACGGTGAACACTACGGTAGGAACTACGCCGTCAGTAATCGTCAAAGATGTCCATGGTAATCCCAAAGCTGGCGTGGCCGTGACATTCGCTGTGGCCAGTGGTGGTGGCAGCATTACTGGCACCAATCCAGCGATCACCAATACCTCTGGTGTAGCAGCAATTGGCACTTGGAAATTGGGAACTGCGACAGGCACGAATACCTTGACGGCCTCCGCCACAGGACTCACCGGTAGTCCAATAACCTTCACCGCCACCGGTACCGCCGGGGCGGCAACTCAGATCGCAATTTCAGCAGGTAATAGTCAATCTGCCACTGTCAGCACGGCGTTAGCGGTAGACCCGGCAGTGTTAATTAGCGATGCGTTTAATAATCCGGTTTCGGGCGCTTCCGTGACTTTCGCGGTGGCCAGTGGAGGTGGTAGTGTAACTGGTAGTCCAGCTACTTCTGGAACTAATGGTATTGCCACGATTACCGCTTGGACTTTGGGTGCGACGGCTGGTGCCAATACTCTGACTGCGACCAAGACCGGTCTTACTGGCAGTCCAATCACCTTCACTGCCACTGGTGTAGCTGCCAGCACCAATACTTTAGCAATTAATGCTGGGAATACTCAGAGCGCGACGGTTAATACCGCAGTGGGAACCGATCCGTCTGTGATCGTGCGAGATAACAGCAATAATCCCGTGTCCGGCATCCCTATTACCTTTTCAGTGTTTTCGGGAGGAGGCAGCGTGGTCGGCGGATCGGCCACCACCAATGCTTCGGGCATCGCCACGGTAACCAGTTGGACTCTCGGTACCACGGCAGGAAGCAATCAACTGCGCGCCAGTGGGGCTGGATTAACGACAGTGACCTTTACTGCCACTGGCAGCGCTGGAGCTGCAACAACGATGGCAATCAGCGCGGGCAATAATCAGTCTAAGTCGATCGGTACGGCAGTAACGGTAAAGCCTGCTGTGCTAATTACCGACGCCTTCGGCAATGCAGTGACAGGCACTACGGTTAATTTCGCGGTTGGCTCTGGTGGTGGCAGTGTCACCACTCCGAATCCGACTTCGAATGCCAGCGGTATTGCGACCGTGGGTAACTGGATTTTAGGTTCAACCTTGGGCACAAATCAACTGATTGCCACTGCGACTGGTCTTACTGGTAGTCCATTAACGTTCACTGCCACGGCAACTGCCGGTGCGGCTACGACTGTAGCCATAAGCGCAGGTGATGGAGAAACAGCGGACGTCGATACAAACATTGGAATATCACCTGCGGTACTGGTCACAGACGCCAGCGGTAATCCAGTGTCTGGAGTAACGGTTGTTTTCGCTATTGCCTCCGGAGGTGGCACGGTGACCGACGCCAATCAAATTACTGATGTAAATGGTGTAGCTACTGTAGGAGAATGGACCCTGGGTGGTACCGCCGGAACTAATCAGCTAACCGCCACGGTCACCGGGTTGACTCCGGTTACCTTTACTGCCACAGCAAATGCCGTAACAACTCCACCGCCTTCTTCCACTCCAACTACTTCGGAACCAAAAAAATGTGGTTACGGCGCAGGATTGAGCACGTTCCTATTGATGATATTGGCCAGTCTCTCACTCATGATAACGAATCGCCGGGGCACAAAACGGGATTAATTACTCGGCTAGGTTAAATACCGCTACCAGACGAGATATCCCTATGTCTGCTATCGTCAAAGAGAACACCTGTGTTTTAAAGATCCCCATCGCTTGGTCAGCAGCGATGGGGACGGCCGTGATCAGCGCGGCTACACCGTTGACGCAGACGTTGATCGCTGTGGCTATTGGTGAATTATATGTTGGTCATTTAATTACCTCGTTACCCGACGGAAACCTTGACCTCACTCGCGCTTGGTATTACGCAGGAATCATTGTTGCACTAGTTTTTCTCCGTGGGGTTTTGCACATTTTTTCAACCTTGGCCTGGGCCGTTGCTACGAGCACGGCCAGCCGTCTCCACTTGTCGGTCGTTCGCGCTTCTTTGAACACGACTTCAACAACGAGTGAAAATACCACTGCCGTAGTCGCCATCGCTGACCAGGTCGTGAACGGGAGAATTATTTGGCAACGATTGTTATCCGAAATTCCGGCGATGAGTCTAACGGCGGTTGCGATCATCGCGTGGTTTGCACCTGTCTTAGGTATGATCAGTGGAATAACCTGGTGTTTGGCGGCGTGGTTTTTACGCCATGCTTTAAGGGAAATGCGTGCAAGCGTTGGACATGATGACGATGCACGAAAACAATGGAGCACATTTTTACGCGATGAAGCCTTAGCAACACGCAGTGTGCGCGGCCTGCATGTGGAACAGGGACGTCAGCAAGTCTTACAACGATTACTGCGGTCGTGGTCGCATCTGCGCGAACAGCAACATCAAGCGCAACACGCAGCGACCTTACCGCTCCATATCTTATTAGCTGGTAGTCAGGCGATTATTGCCGTTATCGGCGCCACCTTGGTGTTTCACGGGCAACTCGAACTGTGTGGATTAATTGCCACGTTGGTCGTAAGCACGTCGGTTGCCGTACGCATGGAACAATTGCCAACGATGTTGACGCAAATTGCCGCTGGGATTATTGCTGAACAACAACTGAATCTTCCTCAACAAACAATATCTCCACCCGTCGTGACAGATCAATTCCCATCACCACTTCAGGTACGTTTAATAAATACCGATCACCATTTAGCGGATACTATTTCACCCGACGTGCTGACCTTAATTCCTGGGGAAATCGTCGGGATAGTTGGCCGTACAGGTGACGGCAAAGAACAACTCGCCAGTATTTGGAGCGGAAGAACCACGCAGAGCGGATGGCGCAGCGTATGTGGTTCTTCCGCTGATGGTTGGCAGGAATTACAAGCCTTACCTCCCCATGATCGCTCGCGCTTAATCCAAAGCGTGAGCCAAGCCGGTCAGCTGATGTCAGGAACTATCGCGGATAATCTTCGTCTTGGGCAAACGCCATTAACGGATGATGAATTAGGCCGAGCTTTGCGTCTTGCCAGCGCCAGTGATTTAGTAGAACGTTTTTCCAACGGGCTCGCACATCAAATTGGTGAACAAGGTATATGCCTGTCTGGTGGACAACGTCAGCGGTTATGCCTCGCGCGCGCGATTGCTGCTCGTCCACGTTTTCTCTGTTTAGACCAAGCAACCAGCGAACTGGATCAACACCATGAACGCGGCGTGCTCGACGGATTGCGTCAACTTGCCCACGATTCACGTGAAAAGACCGGCATTCTGATCGTTTCATCCTCAGCCGAATTATTAGCTGGTTGCGATCGCATCGTGGTGATTTCCCGTGGCCAGGTTTTTGCTCATGGGAGTCATGCTGAGCTTTTAAAAGATTGTCACCTCTACCCAGGCCTTTTGGGACTCGATCAAACAATGGCTGATCATGATCAGCAAACAGGCGTGCAACAGCCATCAGGCGCACAAAAACAATGCGCATAAATACCGCTCTTCCTTTATCACCACCTGTGACCAGCGCTCTATCGTGGTCACTCGCCGTGGTCATGAGCGTGGAAATAATTCTTATTGCTGTACTTTTTATGCGACCATGGGCATTGGGTTCGCTCGTCGATGGCAGTATTGCTGGACCACAACAGTCCTGGGAAACCGCTGTGCTGTGGGCTTTGATGCTGGGTTTATTATGGTTGATGCGTCAGTTGTTGAGTAGTTGGAAAGATGGACTGTTAATGACCAGTGAAACGACGCTGGGGAATCGTGCTCGTTTGTCGGTGGTTTCCCGCCTTCAATCGCTTCCACTTACCCAGTTGAGTGACGCAGGTGCTGGAATTATGGCCGAGCGTCTTGAGTGTGATCTCGCGGCGCAAGAACGCTCAATCATTCGCGTTCCCCTAGAACTCAGTTCAACCATCGTACGTCTGGTAATCGGCATGTCGCTCGTCGCTTATTTATGCCCATCACTTATTTTTAGTTTGGTGTTTTTATTTCCCTTGGTGCTCGCCGCGCTCGCCATCATGCGCTGGACGAGCTTGCCAACACTGAAGGCTCGTTCGTCAGCCTCTGCTCGATTTGCTGCCGGATGTCATGAAGTTATTGCCGCAAAACAGGCCATTTGCCAAGCGGCAGCAACTGAACAGGTATTAACCGAGCTGAGCCAACAACAGGACGCCTTGGAAAAAGTTAATTTACGGATGGCCTTGCTTAATAGCTGGCTGCAACCATTACTCTTGCTCTTACTCCACCTCGGACTCGCCGCCGTCATCGTGGTGGGCGGAAGTGCGGTTGCGCGCGGCACCATGAGTTATGGCGAACTAACGAGCTGTCTCTTTTTAGTATTTATGGTGCTTGGTCCGTTACAGGAATTAGTCAACCTGTGGGAACAACACCTCAACGCGAACGCCGCTCGCCAACGTCTCAGCGAATTTATTCCGGAGCACGACCACAACCCCATTGCCACGACATCACCACCAGCGGAATCGGTGCTCACCTGGAGCAATCTCGGATTTCATTATGCCGAGGGAAAATCAGTCATTTCGCGACAGTCCTCAAACATCACCGGCGCCGAGTGCGTGCTCATTCGTGGGCCAAGCGGCGTGGGCAAGAGCACTCTCATTCAGTTGCTCAGCGGGATGTTACCGCCAACACAGGGCCGCGTTCTGCTGGGCGGAATGGATGTCCATCTGCTCTCGCCAACGGCTCGGCGCGGACGACTCACCACGCTCACCCAAGGGGAACAACTCTTTTCGGGAACTATTTTGGACAATTTACGTTTAGGTTTACC
Source organism: Planctomycetota bacterium (assembly GCA_947440715.1). Classification (GTDB taxonomy): domain Bacteria; phylum Planctomycetota; class UBA11346; order UBA11346; family UBA11346; genus BOG-1363. Next base: position 8,993 of record CANETI010000067.1, read on the forward strand.
TGATGCCTTCCGCACCAACGATGTCGCTGAGGGCGATACGCACATTCGCGCCACGGCTCAACGACTGGGCTGTGATATGCTTATTAATAATTTAGCGGCTGGATACGGAACGCTGGTCGGCGGTTCTCAATGCGTTTTAAGTCTGGCGGAACGACAACAGGTATTATTGCTGCGAGCGGTGTTGGGCGCACCTGATTTATTATTGCTCGACGAAGCGACGTCTGCACTCGACGGACTCAGCGCACAACGTCTGTATCGCACCATATCCACGCTGGTCAGCACCTTGGTTTTTGTTGATCATCGCCCGGTAATGCGGGCAATCGCGAGTCGCGTTATCGACCTGGGCGAGAACCCTGAACCGTTCGACGACGCGTTGAGCCGCTCGTCTTTGTCGTCGTCGCTGATGTCCTAACTGATTCCCGTTTTGTCGTTTTCGCAGGGATTGCCTTAGTCGTTTCAATACGATTGCTAGCGCTACTGTCATCGTCACGGTCTAAATCGGCATTGGGCAATATCAATTCAATCGCGAATATTTCGCCAAGGGTAGAAGCTGCGCGAATATTACCGCCCAACACCGTTGCTAGGCGACGGCATAACGTTAATCCCAGTCCACAATGTTGATGTAAATCAGCTCGCGCACGATCAGCGCGCCAGAATTTTTCGAAGACCTGTTCCGCCTGTTCTTGAGCGATGAGGCTGCCAGTATTCGCAATTTCTAATCGCTGTTGGCCACCACGCTCTTCTAAAGTAACGGTAATAGTTCCGCCCTCATTGACGTACGACA
>CANETI010000068.1 GCA_947440715.1 Planctomycetota bacterium
CCATTCAATCGACTCCAATGGCAACACCACGACGCCAGCTTCTAAATGTTCATCACCAAAAATTTCGACCGTCACTTGGCACGTATCGAGGTCGATACCAATAATTTTTTTTACGCAAAATGAGCTAAAGGCCACGGTACTGGAGTGCAGGAAACAACTACCCTCGGGGAATTGCTCATTTTCCATTTGCGACTGCACTTCAACCAGCTTGACCACGCGTTGGCTTTGTAGCCACAACTGTGGGCGCTCTTCTTGAAATTTATCTAGGGCCAATTGGTGGCGAACTTCGCTAATGACTTCTTCGCGAACCTGTTCTTTAGCAGCCTTCACGTGACGGGAGGTACCCTTAGTCATATGTGTCTCCAGTAGGCAAGGGTCAGCAACCTATGCAAAAAGGCAATGGATTGCCCCCGTTTCGCCCTTCATCGCGGGCATATACCCGTCTCTGTGCTGGCGATGGTCGCTGACGATCTACATTTGCCGTCCCCACGGAGGCCTCAGCCATGACTACCCCAGCCAAACGCGTATTCAACTTCAGTGCCGGTCCGGCCATGCTGCCTTTAGAGGTTTTGGAAGCCTCGGCCAAAGCATTAATTGACTATAATAGCAAAGGTTTTGGCATCGCGGAATGCAGCCATCGCGGTAAAGAGTTCGACGGCGTCATCGACGAAGCCATCACCCGCACAAAATCACTGCTCGGTTTAGGCGACACCCACGACGTGCTGTTCCTCCAAGGCGGCGCGACGCAATTGTTTACCACCATTCCCATGAACTTCGCCAATGGCCCGGTGGACTATTTAGTCTCTGGCGAATGGAGCCAAAAAGCGGCCAAAGCAGCCCAGGCCGCTGGTGCAAAAGTAAATATCGTCGCCAACACCGAAGCCTCGAACTTCGACCACAGCACGGCGGAAAAAGACTGGAAGCTCACCAACGACGCCGCGTATTTACACGTGTGCTCGAACGAAACCGTCCACGGTCATCGTTTAGCTGCCTGGCCAAAACATCCCAACTTAGTAGTTGACGCATCAAGCGAATTCATGGCACGTCCACATCCGGTCAAAGATGCTGCGTTAGTGTACGCCGGCGCGCAAAAAAATCTCGGCCCCGCTGGCGTGGTAGTCGCCATCGTGCGCAAAGATTGGTATGCACGCATTCCCAAATCCGTCCCCGGCCTGTGGAATTTTCAGAAGCAAGCCGAAGCCAAAAGCATGATTAATACGCCGCCAACATTTGGCATTTATATTCTATTGGAAACCTTCCGTTGGTTGGAAAAGCAAGGCGGTTTAGCGGCAATTGAACAAGTGAACGAACAAAAAGCCGCCGCGATTTACAGCGCCATTGATAACTCAAACGGTTATTACAAAGGCACCGTCACGGTCAACGAACAACGCAGCCGCATGAATATCACCTTCAAATTACCAAACGAAGAAATCACCGACGTGATGATCAAAGACGCGGCAAAACAGGGTCTGGTCGCACTCAAAGGCTACCGCACCGTCGGCGGCATCCGTGCCTCAACGTATAATGCCATGCCACTGGAAGGCGCTAAAGCATTAGCTTCATTCATGACGGATTTCGCCAAGAAAAACGGATAATTATGTTAATAATTATTAACCACTGCTGCGCGAAATCATTGATATGACCGCCCAACGCGGAGCAGTGGTCGTGCGTTATGGCGCACTCGGTGATATGGTGATGACCACGGCTGTTTTACGCGCTTTACACACGCGTCATGGTGCACCATGCACGGTGGTAGGCCTCGGCGGTTGGGTGCCTTCACTACTTGCCAACCTGCCATCCGTGGGCGCCATCCATACGATTAAAAGTCGTAAGGCCCCTTATTTATTTTGTCCTGATCAATGGGCGCTGGTGCGCGAATTAAAAAAATATCATGGACACCCAGTTTATGTACTGGCTGGAGATGAACGCGCAGCTGCATTAGTAAAACGCGCTGGACTAACCATCACAAGCAGTTGTTACCTAACCAAGCATATCCCAAACGAACATCAGGTCGATAATCACGCTCGCGTTGCTGGATTTGACCCAGCGACTTATGATCGCCGCCCAAAACTAATCGTCACTGAGCAAGAACGCACTGACTGTCTTGCCTGGAAAAACGCACGTTTTGGTTCTGCTCCAATAGTCTTGCTGCAAGCCGGAAATAAAAAAACCATGAGTTGGCGCAAACGCTCCAACGACGTAAAATCCTGGCCCGTTGAACGCTGGGTGAGTGTCATTCGCGCCGTGTTGGCACACGATCCAACCATAAAAATTGCCCTCAATGGCGCTCCCATCGAACGCGAAATGACCGACGCCATCGTCACCGCCGCCGGCGATCCCCGCGTCTGTTCCATCGCCGGCGAAGCCCCCTTACGCCGCCTATTCGCCTTACTCACCCTCGCCCACAGCACCATCAGCGTCGACACCGGCCCCGCCCACGCCGCTGCTGCCCTTGGCTGTCCATTAGTAGTTTTATTCGGCTCAACCGATCCCCGCATCAACGGTCCAGTTTCTAGCACCGCACCGGTCGCCATCGTTACCGGTCCAGCCAATGCCCCAATTGCCGACGGCGAAGCAGGCTGGGCAGCACATCACCACATGGAGGCGGTAACCGTTGAAGCGGTGATTTCGGCGTGGAAGAACTTAAAATAGTCAAAATCACTACGTCTGCTCGTTTAACGCCATTCATAAACTCAATGGATACCGTGGACACACTGCATAGGTATTCGCTAAACGCATAGGCGCTGCGCTTAATTGATACAAGACAATGGTTATCTTCTGTCGATATAATTGGACAGGAGCACACCATGACCACACCCATTGTTTACATCGAACCCGGCTGCATTTACTGCCAGGCTTGCGTCACTACCGCGCCTGAGGTTTTCTTATTTCCTGACGATAAAGCCGTCATCAACGGCTTGGTGCGGGTCGATGGTATAACCTCGCCCAATGCTGATGAGCGCGCGGCGCTGGTGCCAGACCTAGATTGGGATGCAATTCGCGAAGCCGCTGCCGGTTGTCCGGTTGATATTATTAAAATCGCCTAACCCACCTGTTGGCTTTCCCTGGCTATCACCACAAAAGAACGCCGTTAAGCCATCTAATGCCGACCGTTCTACAAGACTTCCGGACCCCCGGACTTCCGGACTTCCGGACCGCGTTTTCCACGGCATTCTGCAGCCCCGCGAGGAACGCCCATGACCTGGACCGCTATCGACCGCAAGTACGACGATATCTTGTATCATCACAAAACGTTCTCGGCGGGCAAAGTAGCGAAGCTCACCATTAATCGTCCTGAAGTGCACAATGCCTTCACGCCGAAGACCATTCAAGAATTGCGCGATGCATTGCAACATGCGCGTGATGATGAAGACGTGGGTGTCATTATTCTCACCGGCGCGGGTGACAAAGCGTTTTGTTCCGGCGGCGATCAGCGGGTGCGCCAACATGGCGGTTATGTCGGCGGGAAAAACGGCGACAGCACGCCGCGCTTAAATGTATTGGATCTGCAAAAAGAAATACGTTCCTGTCCCAAACCAGTAGTGGCGATGGTCGCTGGCTGGGCCATCGGCGGCGGACAAGTGCTGCACTTAGTCTGTGATATTTCTATCGCCGCTGACAATGCACGCTTCGGTCAAACGGGTCCACGAGTCGGTAGTTTCGATGGCGGCTTTGGCGCAAGTTTTCTCGCGAGTTGCGTCGGACAAAAGAAAGCACGCGAAATTTGGTACACGTGCCGCCAATACACCGCGCAACAAGCCTTAGATATGGGCTTAGTCAACGAAGTGTGGCCGCTCGACCAACTCGAAGAAAAAACCTTGGTCATGTGCGAGGAAATGTTGCAGCACAGTCCGCTCGCCATGCGCTGCCTGAAATCCGCGTTTAATGCCGACCTTGATGGCCAAGCTGGGATTCAAGAACTTGCCGGCAACGCGACGTTATTATTTTACATGACTGACGAAGGCAAAGAGGGCCACAAATCCTATTTAGAAAAGCGGAAGCCGGATTTTTCCAAGTTTCCAAGGTTGCCATGAAGGCATTGTCCGGAAGTCCGGAAGTCCGGAAGTCCGGAAGTCCTGTTGGCGCGGCGCAAACCGTTGACAACGGCGGCTCCCAGGACGCGGACGCCAAATCAACCACGCTAAACCATACAGACCACGAGACTTCCGGACCTCCGGACTTCCGGACTTCCGGACTCATAAAGTCTTGGCTCCTCGCCACTCGTCCCAAAACCCTCGCCGCTGGCGCGGTGCCGGTCATTGTTGGCACGGCACTCGGCGGTACGTTAGTGACAGTCAATTGGTTGGCGGCTATGGCATGCTTGGTCGGGGCGCTGCTCATTCAAATTGGCTGCAATTTTGCCAATGATGCGTTCGATTCCATTAAAGGCGCTGATACCGCTGCTCGCGTTGGTCCGCAACGGGCTGTGGCCAGCGGACTTATTTCAGCACGTTCTATGTTACTGGCGACCGCATTCGTATTGGTGCTGGCTTTTTTAATTGGCTTATATTTATCAACCATCGCTGGCTGGCCAATTTTTATACTTGGTGTGATTAGTTTAATTTGCGCGGTCGCCTATACGGCGGGGCCTTTTCCGTTGGCTTATGTGGGATTGGGGGATTTGTTTGTGTTATTATTTTTCGGTTGGGCAGCAGTCCTGGGTAGCGCCTATGTGCAGGCTGGTCCGCACATTGCCACGCAATTAATCCCATTTCAATTCCAACTCAGTGGTGGATGGGGACCGCTGTTGTCATTTACTAATATTTCGACGTTGGACGCGGTGACTTTATTGGCCGGTATGCCGATGTGGTGGTGGTTGGTGGCAACTGGCGTCGGTTTACAGGCCACAGGCATTATTGCGGTCAACAATTTACGCGACATCGCCACCGATACGGTCGCTGGCAAACGTACCTTGGCCGTCCGCTTAGGCGACCCCGTGACGCGTTTTTATATCGTGCTGCTACATGTCGCAGCGACTGTTTGCCTGGGATTGGCGGCTCAACACGGCGGCGGTGGCTGGTTGTGGCTGGCTCCCAGCATCGCGGGAAGCGGTGGTTTAGCTCTGTTAGCTGGGCTAATGCGCACTTACGGTCCGGCTCTCAATGGGTATCTGGCACGCTCTGCGGCGTTAGAGCTGATCACTGGCTTGTGCCTCACAGCCGGGCTTATCATCTCAGCCCGCCATGCGTTGTAGGCTCCTCAAGCGTCATCTGAAACTGGCCACCCCGCTCATGACAGCGCAGGGTCCGATCAGCGAACGCACCGTCTGGGTCGTGGCGCTGGAAGATGAGGCTGGTCGCATTGGTTTAGGCGAAGCTGCTCCCCTCGCCGGATTTGGTAGCGAAACTCCGGAACAATGTCGCGCCGCATTTAATGAAGTTTTAAAAGCACTAACTGGTGAATTTATTACGCGCTGGCTTGATCGTGGTCGGCCAGATGCACCGCTCGGTCCGCTGGAACGTATGCTCGGTGGTTCGCCATGTGCGCGATCTGCAATCGAAGGTGCGCTCACCGATTTGGCAGCGAAGCAAAATGAGAAAGCCCTAGCCGCTTATTTATCTGGTGATGCGGCGATTAATCGTATTCCCGTTAATGCTTTATTAGGTGGCTCCCTTGCCGACGTCGCGGCTTCTGCCGCAGAATTGCGCAAAGCAGATTTTACCAGCTTTAAGTTAAAAGTCGCCGCTGCGAATACTAGCGTAGCGGAAGATATTGAACGTGTGTACGCCGTGCGTGAAGCCATCGGACCGGATGCGATTCTACGCGTTGATGGCAATTGCGGCTGGACCTTTGACCAAGCATTAGAGTTCGCCGTTGAAGCCGTCGACGCGAATTTAGAATTTTGTGAACAACCATTACCCGCCAACGATCTTGAAGGGATGGCCAATTTACGCCGTCGCACGGGATTAAAAATCGCCGTCGATGAAGCCGTTCGCACGGCTGCTGATATTGGCCGCGTTGCCGCTGCCCAAGCGGCGGATATTATTGTCTTAAAACCCATGTTCCTTGGCGGTTGGCGACCAACCAAACAAGCCGCAGAATTGGCGCTTTCCTGCGGATTATCCGTGGTCATCACCACGGCTCTTGAAGGATCGATTGGCAGAGCCCACGCAACACACTTTGCTGCGGCTTTAAAGCTCAATGATCGTGCTCAAGGATTAGGGACAGGAATTCTTATCGCGAAGGACCTGACCCTATCACCTCTGACCGTCTCCCACGGCGCAATTCCCATCCCCGCCGTCACGGGAATTGGCGTTGGACCGTTGATTAGTTAATTGCCATCTACAACGTTGTGAAATGGTTATAGGTTCTCCTCCATGACACCGATGTCACATTGGTTCCTGCCGTTGCAAAAATTACCTGCCGATCATCCGGCAGCTCGGTGTTGGCATTACGTTTTACCCAATGTCGGCGGCGCACTAGCGTGGTTACGTTCACTCGGCGTTACCCGTGGCTGTCGTCTGGGTTTAGCAGGAGCCAATACGCCTGAAACCGCCGCGTTGTTGCAAGCCGCGCCACTGGCAGGAGCCACCACGGTTTTATTTAATCGACGCCTGACCATCAATGAATTATTACAACAACGTGATCATGCCGCTATTTCACTTTTAATTGCCGATCAACATCACCCGCTGGAAAAATTTTCGACCATTATTCCACCAACGTTTTCCCATGACGCATTACGCGACATCAGCCCACTCCTGCCTGCTGATCCTGGGTTTATTATTTTTACCAGCGGCACGAGCGGAAAGGCCAAGGCCGCACGTTTATCGTGGTCCGCCATTTGTTCAGCAAGTGATAGTGCCACCGCCGTACTTAACATGGAACCCAACACCACTTGGCTCGGCTGTTTGCCTTTAGATCACATTGGTGGCGCCAGTATTATTCTGCGTGCAGGTCGCTGTGGAAATTCCGTTTTATTATGCACTCACTTTGATGCGACTGCCATTAACCAATTGCTAGAAATCAGGCCCGTTCATGGGATGAGTGTCGTTCCCACCATGCTTCACCGCTTATTAAATGACCGTCAATCGCGGCCTTGGCCAACGACGTTAAAAATTTTATTAACGGGCGGTGGACCACTGTCTGCCGAGCTCATAAGCCGTTCGACGATGTTGGGTTTATCGCCACACCAAACCTACGGATTAACGGAAGCCGCCAGCCAAGTCACCACACTATTACCCGCAGACGCAGCAGCCCATCCGGGCAGCGCAGGTCGACCAATACCCGGAATGGAGCTACGAATCACCGATAACGTGATCGAAGTTCGTGGACCATCATTATTCGACGGCTATGAAATCGACGGAAAACTTTACGAACCGCATGCTGCCCCCACTTGGTTTAACACCGGCGATATCGGACAGATCGATAACGACGGTTATCTCACCGTTCATGCGCGTCGATCTGATTTGATTATTAGCGGCGGTGAAAATGTTTATCCCGCCGAAATCGAAGCGGTATTAGAACGCCATCCTGCCATCGCCGAAGCCGGTGTCTTTGCCATAAGTGACCCCGAATGGGGCCAGCGCGTTGCCGCAGTGGTCGTTGCTCGCACATCACCGCTCAACAATGCCGACCTTGATACGTGGTGCACTCAACACCTTGCCGCATTTAAATGTCCGAAACGCTGGTGCTGGGCAAAAACACTCCCGCGCACCGCGACAGGCAAACTACAGCGGCATTTGTTGTCCACTCATGTTGAACCGTAACCCGTTTCCTATTTGCTCAAATGCTTATCCGCGAAATTCATGTACTGTTGCCAATCATATTCCGTCAGATCGTGTTTTCCGGTGCGCAAATGATAACCGATATGACCAGCTTGTTCTGGTTGTTCGGCAGCAGGCTGTGCCGTCGCCGTCATGCCAGTGAGACCAAATAATTGCCAGACGGGCGTTGCCGCAACGGTCGCTCGAAATTCAGCCGCCGGATCTGCCCAGGCATCTTCGGTGGCGCTTGCAACATACACTAAACGAGGAGCACACAGGGCAATTAATTCGTGTTGGTCAAATGGCGCTTCAAATTCTTTATTATCCCAATTTTTATAATTGGCATTAAACCAGTGGGGGAATGATTTATTAATGCGCGCTACATTTTCTCCGGCTTTACCACGAGAAATTGCTGCGCCGCCACAACCCGAATTATTACTGATCGTCAACGCCACTCGTTCATCTTGCGCACCGCACCACAACGCCGTTTTACCGCCACGACTATGTCCAACGACCGCAATCCGTTTGGCGTCGATTCCGGGCTGTTCAACTAAAGCATCGATGGCTCGGCTCGCGCCCCACGCCCAAGCTGCAAGTGTTCCCCAGGCATCGTTACCACGTGGCAGGGTATCGAATACGCCATGCACACCATTTTTGAATTCATCGTGTTTATCCGGATCAAGATCATCGTTATAAAATGTCGCTGCCGCATAGCCGCGTGCGATGATCGCTTCCGCTGGCCAATAGGGTGACTTCTGTACGCGTGTTGGATCAATATTTTCTGATGGCCGATTACAGATCAGCAAAAAACAACCGGCGGGTTTCTGTTGTGCGGTCGGCACAAATAAAATTAAATTCATGCCGCCGGTGCCCCCAGGTCCAGTCCAATCAAGTCGAATAAGGCGGCGCTCTGCGGCACCATCCATCATCCCAGGGGTGGTTTCCATCACAGAAATTTTCATTCCAGCAGGTCGAGCCACCGGAGCACGGCCAAACATTTCTCGCGTAAAAATCTCAAGTATTTCCGCGCGCCGGGCTGGCCACGCCGCTGGCGTCGTCACGCGCACACCAGCATTAGTCACTAATGGATCTGGTAACATGACTTCACCAGCCAACGCAAAAGAAACCGCCGTTAGTAATGCGGCGATAGATAAAAGATGGGACATAAACTCTCCGAATTATGATAAGCATGTTTATTACCTTCCAGGCTGACAATAGTTGACCAATTTTTATTTTCCCTAGCAGCAAATAGCTGCGCGAAAATAGCCGATCTGCCGTTATCCAGCGACCAAATCCATCAACACCGTTGCCGCTTGGGCCGGATCATCGTGTTCACCCAATTCACCGGCCAGTTTGAGACGCTCAACAATAGCTTGCTGCAACAACATACGCGCTTTAGCCAAACGCCGATGACACGAAGTTAATGCCAGTCCCATATCCGCTGCCACCTCACGCAGGTTGCGGCCCTCAATTAAATTGGCACGTAAAATGGCAAAGGCTTCTGGATCTAAGGTGCCATCCTGCGACCATCGCTTAAGATCATCAATCGCTTGCTGCAAAACACTTAATGCCCAGGCACGGTCCATCGCTGCTTGTTGATCGGGTGCCGGTAATTCTCCTGCCGTTCGATCAACTAACATCGACCCATCTTCCGCCTCAACATTCGCACTAAGATGCGTACGTCGCCGTTCGTGGCGCACCGCATTAAGAGCCGACAACCACGCGAGATTCATCAAATAATAACGGAAGCGACTGCCCGATCCCGGTTGAGCTCGTGCTAATAATTCCGGTTTGCGCATTAAGTCGAGCAACACGTCTTGCACCACATCATCGACACGCTCACGTTGCTCACCGGACAATCGCCGATGCAAATATTCTCCGACCGCATCCGCGTACAGTCCCACCACCGCCGCCGCTTGTTGCGGCTGATCAGGCAAGCGAGCGATTAAGCTCCAACGAGTAGCGGGGAATTCGACGGGCATGGGGGATACGGTGGCGGGGGGGGAGGGAAGGGCAATTGTTGAGTCCGATGTCCGATGTCCGATGTCCGATGTCCG
>CANETI010000069.1 GCA_947440715.1 Planctomycetota bacterium
GATTTGATCGCCGGCATGATGAACGAAACGGAAGAGAATTGGAAAGTGTGCATCGCGAAGACCATCGAATTAGCGCCTGATAGCGTGACCATCTATCAGATGGAAATTCCGTATAACACTACGATTTATAAAGAGATGAAAGCCGAAGGTAAAATTACCGCACCGGTGGCCGACTGGGAAACGAAACGTCGATGGGTGACGTACGGTTTTGCTGAATTAGAAAAAGCCGGTTACACAGTGAAGAGTGCTTATACGGCGGTTAAGGATCCGGTCAAAACGAGTTTTATTTACCGCGATAAATTATGGGCTGGTGCCGATTTGTTAGCCTTAGGTGTATCGTCGTTCGGTCACATGAACGGAACGCATTATCAAAATGAGCATGATTTCGCGCCGTACTTGGCCGCGCTCACAGCGGATAAACAACCACTGTATCGCGCGTTGACGCCGAACGACGATGAACGTTTAATCCGCGAATTTATTTTACAGCTCAAATTAGGGAAAGTGGACGCGTCCTATTTTACCAAAAAGTTTGGCGTGGATCCTTTAGTGCGTTTCAAACCACAGCTAGACGACCTTATTAAGGATGGTTACTTACGCATCGACGGCACGATTTTAACCTTTACTCGTGATGCATTGTTACAAATTGATCGTTTACTCCATGCTTTCTTCTTACCGAAACACGCCAACGCGAGGTACGCATGACGTCCATAGATAGCGCACATTTTGTTCCGCTGACGGCATTTTACGATGAAGCAACGATGGAGATGCCCCAACCCTGGGTCATCGACGGCGATACTATGCCAGAACCATATCGTTCATTATTAGTTAATAATGGCGATATGACCCCGACCTTAGAAAAATATCACAAGGCCAAGTTGCATCTGAAAGTACTAGGGCGCAGCCAACTGGGACAGGCTTATCGCCGCCAAGTTTTATTGCTCGATCCGCAGGAACGCCCGGTAGAATTCGGGGCAATTCGTATTCACTTAGATGTTTTGTTGCCAGAAGCCCAGCGCCAAGTATTGGCGGGTTATCGTCCATTGGGTGGGGTATTGATTGAACATAGCGTCAAACATACCAGTAAACCCAGCGTGTATTTCGCCATTACCGGTGATGATTTAATTAATAACGCGCTTGGCGTTAAACATCCATGTACCTTGTATGGTCGTTGTAATACTTTGACGGGTGAAAATGGTCGAGTTATTGCCGAAGTGGTAGAAGTGCTGCCGCCGCATAACAGAATAAATTAAAGTCACATTTTTTAAGAAAGGTTTTTTATGAGCATACAGCCAGATGTCATTGTTATCGGTGCAGGTCCAGCTGGGGCGACGGCGTCGTCTATCTTAGCCATGCAGGGTCGTAAAGTGTTGTGTTATGATAAAAGTAAATTTCCTCGTTATCACATTGGTGAGTCGCTGATCCCTTATACGTGGTTCACGCTGAATCGCATTGGCATGTTGCCGAAGTTGAAAGACGCGCCATTTACCAAAAAATACTCGATTTGTTTTGTGTCGCAGAGTGGCAAGCAATCCCAACCGTTTTTCTTTGATAGTCATTTCGATCATCCGGCAACGCAAACGTGGCAAGTGCTGCGTAGCGAATTCGACGGCATGATGCGAGACAATGCGAAGGAAAAAGGCGCGGAAATACGCCACGATTATACCGTACAACGATTGCTGGTTGAAAATGACCGCGTGGTGGGTGTGGCAGGATTAGATGATAAAGGTCAACCATTTGAACAACGCGCGGCGATGGTGATTGATGCCAGTGGCCGTGATGCGATCGCGGTTAATCAATTTGGTTGGCGCATGAAAGATGCTCCGCTCGACCGTTTCGCCATTTGGAGTTATTGGAAAGGAGCCGTACGCGATCCAGGTCGTGCCGGTGGTGCGACGACGGTTGCCTACATTCCTGATAAGGGTTGGTTTTGGTATATTCCATTAGCGGGCGACATTATGAGTGTTGGGGTGGTGGCGAAAAAGGATTATTTGTTTCGCGAAACGCAGGATCTCTCCGAGATTTATCACCGTGAAATAAAAGAAAATGTCTGGTTGCAAGAACACTTAGCGCCAGCAACGCAGTGCGATGAAGTGCGCATCACCAACGAATATAGTTATCGCTCTAAACATTGCGCGATGGACGGATTAGTAGTCGCTGGTGACGCGTTTAATTTCCTCGACCCAGTATTTTCGAGTGGGATGTTCTTCGCCTTATGGAGTGGTGAATTAGCCGCAGATGCGGTTCACGAAGCCTTGGGTAAAAAAGACACCAGTGCAGCAGCGTTTACCGCTTATGGTAAACGGTATTGCAAAGGCATCGAAGCCATGCGTCGTTTGGTTTACGCCTTCTACGATCCCGAAGTGAACTTCGGACATTTCATTCGACAACATCCAGACCTGTCGGCAGACCTAACCGACTGCATCATTGGCCACGTGGAAAAAGATCTGACAAAGATGTTCGCGGCGTTCAAAGAATTCGCTACGATACCGGATGAATTGGAATATGGCGGACCTTTAATCGCAATGAAATCGCCGAAATAGTTATTAATTATGTTTTACATTGATTACGGCCAAGTTGTTTTATTGCGAAGTCCGGAAGTCCGGAAGTCCGGAAGTCCGGATGTCTGGTGGACAAAATGCATGTCGTGTGGACACGATAATCGGCAAAACCGTTATCAAACAAAAAGACCTCCATCCCAAAGGACTTCCGGACTTCCGGACTTCCGGACTTCCGGACCGTGGCAATGCGAAAGGTGGCAATGAAAATAATCCACCTAACCGCCGGAACCGGTTCGTATTACTGCGGCTCGTGCATGCGTGACCAAATGTTGGTTCATGGTTTGCGACGTTTGGGTCATGAGGTGTTATTAGTCCCGATGTATTTACCACCCGTCTTGGAAGAGGGACAAGGCGATGATGACGCCTGTCCGATATTCTTTGGCGGCATTAATGTGTTTTTACAGCAGCAATCCTGGTTGTTTCGCTATACGCCAGCGTGGTTTGATCGACTGCTAGATAGCCCTCGTTTATTGCGCTGGTCGGCGACCAAAGCTGAAATGACTTCGCCGCGTATGGTTGGTGAATTAATGTTGTCGATGCTCGCGGGTGAAAAAGGCCGGCAGGTGAAAGAATTACGCAAACTCACCGCGTGGATTAAAGAGCGCGGACCGTGGGATGTGGTGTCGATTTCCAACGCCATGTTATTGGGCGTCGCACCGATGCTGAAACAAACTCTGGGTGCGCGTATCGTGTGCACGTTGCAAGGTGAAGATTCATTTCTTGATAGTTTACCTGAACCGTATCGCACCAAAGCCTGGGACCAGGTGGCAACGTTGGTGAAGGCTTGTGACGCCGTGACCTCGGTCAGTGATTATTATGGTCATTTAATGGCTAAACGTTTGCAGATGGCGCCAGAGCGTGTGGTGACTGTCCATAACGGCATTGATTTTACTGGTTATGCCGCATCCGCATCCGCGCCAGCTGTGGTGACGTTGGGGTACCTTGCCCGTCAGTCAGCGCTTAAAGGATTAGGCGTGTTAGTGGAAGCCTTTTTACACTTAGCCAAGCGACCACATTTACAGCAACTGCGTTTGTCGGTCGCCGGAAGTCGCACGGAATCCGATGCGATTTATGTCAGCGAGTTACAGGAACGAATTGCCGCCGCCGGTTTCGCCGAACGCACCACATTTCAAGGCACGTTGAGTAGAGAAGATAAACAGACGTTCCTGCGTTCACTCAGCGTGCTGTCGGTGCCCGCCACCTATGGCGAAGCGTTTGGTTTGTACGTGTTAGAGGCGATGGCCAGTGGCGTGCCGGTGGTGCAGCCGCCCAGCGGCGCATTTCCGGAATTAATATCCGCGACCCAAGGCGGTCTGTTGGCGGCTGGCGATGATGCGCTTTCCCTGGCGAACGCGCTCGACACGCTGCTGTCCGATCCGAAACGCGCGCGCGCGATGGGAATGATTGGTAATGCGGCGGTGCGTGAGCACTTCAGCGCCGATGCCATGGCCACCAAGTATGCGCGCTTGTGCGACCGTGGATCAGGAGCCGCCGCATGACGCATGAATTTAACCTTCGCCGCCGTGTTGAATTTCACGAAACCGATATGGCCGGGATTGTTCATTTTTCAAATTTCTTTCGCTACATGGAAATCTGTGAACACGCTTTTGTGCGTTCACTCGGTTACCTCGTGCATCCTGGCGAGAACGATCGCGGCGAAGTAATCGGTTGGCCGCGCGTCCATGCCGAGTGCGATTATCGCCGTTCATTACGCTACGACGAAGAATTCGATATTCATTTGTTAGTGCGCGAGAAAAAAGAAAAAGCCCTGCACTTTGATTTCCGTTTCTGGAAAGTCGGCGAACAAGCGGACAAACCCTTAGCGCGCGGCAAAGTCGTCGTGGTCAGCGTCGCGCGCATTGATGGCGAAGTAAAATCAGTACCACTGCCAACGTTTACGAACGCTATTACCATTGCCCCGGCGGCGGAATTAGCGCGGTTCGAGGGGAAATTATGAGCTTTTTATACGAGCGGTGCGGAGTTTCCACAAACAACGCTTATTCGAATTGGCCCCAGCCTTTCTGTAGCCGCACAAGTAATCGTCCGTTTCAACCTCGTCCAGGATCGCGCAAGACCTCGGACGTCGGACCTCGGACTGTTCCAAAACAACCAACCAAATAATCATCCGGAAATACCATGCCCGAATCCTCCTCCTTGCCACTCTGGCTTATCTTCACTCTCACCACCGTCGTTAGCTGGGGCCTCTATGGCATTCTGTTACACACTGGCCAACTGGCGATGGGCGATCCGGTGCATGGTCGCACCAAAGCCTTTTTGATCGTTGGTGTCGCCTATTTCTTAACCGCCGTATTAATGCCCGTTATTTTATTATGGTATGGTGGTGCTGATTGGTCGTTCCCGAGCAAGGGCCTGTGGTGGTCGTTAGCCGCTGGTATTTTAGGCGCAATCGGCGCATTGTGCGTGCTGTTGGCTTTCGGTGCAAAAGGCCATCCGGTTACGGTGATGGCCATCGTTTTTGCTGGTGCACCGATCATCAACGCGTTTGTCGCGATTGGCATGCACCCACCAGCTGGTGGGTGGGCATCGCTGCGTTGGGAATTTATTCTTGGCATTATTATGGCTGCCGGCGGCGGCACGTTGGTGACACTCTATAAACCACCAGCAGCACCAGTCGCGAAAGTGGCTCCGGCCGTTGCTCCAGCGTCACTAACGCCACCAGCAAGTCCCTAATACTTGTGCTCATCCGTGATGAATAAGGTGGAAAAATAAAAGCTATGCCTGTTTTTAAAGTCGGTATTTAACGCATGACGAATCGCTCATCCATCGAGTCGACGCAAGATACCTACTTGCGCGCGATGCTCATCGCGATTGATGGGCGTAACCCGTTTTACACCGCGAAAATGCGCGCGGCGAATATCGCAGGTAAGGATTGTGACCGCGCGACATTTCTTGCGCGATTCCCATTTACGACCAAAGCGGAATTAGTTGCGGATCACCGTGCTCATCAACCATTCGGTTCGAATCTCACCTTTCCGTTAGAGCGGTACGTGCATTACAGCCAGACGAGCGGCTCGACTGGCCATCCCATGCGCTGGTTGGACACGTCGGAAAGCTGGACCTGGATGGTCGAATCGTGGATGTATTTTTATAAAGCGGTGGGCATGACGCCTGCGGATCGTGTATTCGCGGCATTTTCATTCGGCCCATTCCTCGGATTTTGGACAGCCTTTGAGGCGGCCATACGTTTCGGTTGCCTTGCTATTCCAGGTGGTGGATTAAGTACGCGTGGTCGCTTGGAAGTCATGCGCGACAGTGGCGCAACCGTATTAGCCTGCACGCCGACCTATGCCATGCGCCTGGGTGAAGCGGCATTGGAAGAAAAAATTACGATCGCTGGATTACGTCTGTTATTCGTCGCAGGCGAGCCCGGCGGAAGTATTCCT
This sequence comes from Planctomycetota bacterium, assembly GCA_947440715.1. Lineage (GTDB taxonomy): Bacteria > Planctomycetota > UBA11346 > UBA11346 > UBA11346 > BOG-1363. The sequence goes on from CANETI010000069.1 coordinate 5,963, forward strand.
GCAGTACGTCAGCGGATGGCTGATTTATGGCCCGGTGTGCAAATCGTTGATCATCATGGCATGACCGAAGTTGGCCCCGTGTCGTGGCAGCATCCCGAACGCCCGCGTTTTTTACATATTTTAGAAACGGCTTATTTAGCCGAAGTCATTGATCCGAAATCGGAAAAACCAGTGCCCGCTGGTACCCCAGGCGAATTGGTGCTGACGACCCTTGGACGATTAGGGACACCTCTGATTCGCTATCGCACGGGTGATTTGGTTAAAGTTGCCGTTGACCCACCACCGGAAGTTGCGCATATGGCGTTGGATGGTGGAATTTTAGGCCGCACCGATGACATGATTATTGTGCGTGGTGTAAATGTTTATCCATCGGCGGTCGAAGCGGTCGTGCGCCGCTTTAGCGACATCGCGGAATACCGCGTCGATTTAACCGATGAACGTGGTATGGCCGAAATGGCACTCACCATCGAACCAGTAAAAGGTGCGGATGGTAAAACCGTCGCAAAAACGTTAGCCGAAGCTTTACGCGCATCGTTAGCGCTACGTATTCCAGTCACCACCGTCGCTGCGGGTACTTTGCCGCGCTTCGAAATGAAAGCGAAACGTTGGGTTAAATGGGGCGGATGATTAAGAACCCATTTTATTCGAGGAGTTACCATGTTGCTTGAGGTGAAGGATTTATCCAAAGCGTACGGCGATCAGTCGCCAGTTTTTAGCGCGTTATCATTTACCGTAGCAGCGGGAGAAACCGTCGCGGTGGTGGGACCATCGGGTTGCGGTAAAAGCACCTTACTGAATTGCATCGGAGGATTGGATCGTCCATCAAGTGGTTTAGTCATCATAAACGGACAAGCGATAACCGGACTCAGTGATGCTGAAATGGCCGTTTGTCGCGCGACCACCATTGGTTTCGTTTTTCAAGACCATCATTTATTGCCGCAGTTGAGTGCGGAAGAAAACGTATTGTTGCCAACGCTGGCGCTACCGAATCGTCCAGATGAAGTAAAAGCACGCGCCTTCGCCCAGGAATTATTGGCCCAAGTGGGACTATCCGGAAAAGAACACCGCCGCCCCGCACAATTATCCGGTGGTGAACGTCAACGCGTCGCACTCGCACGCGCGCTGATTAATCGTCCCAAGTTAATCCTCGCCGATGAACCAACCGGCGCGCTCGATCAAGCCACCGCTACCATCGTATCCGATTTATTAGTGACGCTCAATAAACAGGCCGGAACCGCCTTAATCGTCGTTACCCATAGTCCCACTTTGGCACAACGCATGAGTCGACAAATCGACTTCGCCGTGGGAGCTACCGCGTGATATTAATCGCTATCAAGTACTCATCAGTCAAGACTTCCGGACTTCCGGACTTCCGGACTTCCGGACTCAGCAAATGACTTGGATAGCGTATATCCTACGTACCGTGCTGCACCACAGCCGCGAACACGCGTTGGTGTTGTTGGGAATCGCTATTGCCGCAGCGGTCATTACGGGATCGTTGGTGATTGGCGACAGTGTGCGCGGCAGTTTGCACGCCACCGCATTAGCACGTATTGGACAGGTCGATACTGCTATAATCGGTAATGGACGTTTTATTCGCGACACCATAGCGCCACGTTTGGCGCAGCAATTAACTGCTGTGGCAGAAAAAAAGGTAACGGTCGCGCCGTTATTATTACTTCGTGGCTTATCGTCCAATGGTGAACAACGAGCAAACGCGATTCATATCGTAGGTGTTGATCAACGATTTTGGCAATTAGCGCCAATTCCAGCGACGTTGACGCTTGGTGCGCGTGAAGTGGCACTTAATCGTGCGTTGGCGACTCAATTACAGGCAAAGATTGGCGACAGTATTTTGCTACGGGTTGAAAAACCTGGGTTCTTGCCGCGTGATGCGCCGTTGTCGTCGACCAATGATACGACGGTGGCGATGCGTGTGACGGTGAGACAAGTCTTGGATGATGATCACTTTGGTCGTTTTAGTTTAGCCGCAGCACAAATTCCAACGCCAACGGCGTTTTTAGATTTGGCTGGGTTGCAAGCAAAAACGGACATGGATCGCATTGCCAATGTGGTATTGGTACAGGGCGCAGAAGAATCGGTCGTGTCCTCAGCGTTAGCGCAGGAATGGATTCCTGACGATGCTTTAATTGAAGTGCGCACCGTGGCCGAACGCACCGAAGTGCGAGCGGAACGCATCTTCTTAGATGTGCCGCTAGCGACCGCGCTGACCAGTGAAGCCCAAGCGGCTGGCATCGTGACTTATTTTGTAAATGAATTACGTCATGGCGATAAGGCGACGCCGTATTCGTTGGTTGCTGGCGGTGCCTGGGGGCAATTGCCAAATAATGGCGCGCCACTGCCATCTGATTTGGGCGTTGAGGGTATCGCCATTAACCAATGGTTGGCGGATGATTTAAAAGCGACGGTGGGTGACAAAATTACGTTGCGTTATTTTATTATTGGGCCGTCTGGTGGTTTGGCGGAAGATCAATCGACGTTTACCGTGCGGGCCGTCGTTCCCATCAGCGGTGCGGCGGCCGATCGCGAACTGATGCCGCGTTTCCCTGGGATTTCGGACGAAGAAGATTGCAAAAACTGGCATCCAGGGGTCCCAATTGATTTAGGGAAAATTCGTCCAATTGATGAAGCGTATTGGGATAGTCATAAAGGAACTCCGAAAGCGTTTATTAGCTTAGAAGCTGGTCAGCGCTTGTTTGCCAATCGCTTCGGCGCGTTAACCGCTGTGCGGCTGCCGTTGTCGCCAGCGCAAGTCACTGCAAAAATTAAAGCCGCGCTAACGCCAAGTGATTTAGGTTTACAGGCCGTCGGCGTGCGCGCGATGGCACTCAGCGCCAGTAGCAAAGCGATGGATTTCTCTGGTTTATTTTTAGGACTCGGCTTTTTCCTGGTGGTCGCGGCGTTGACCTTGGCTGGGATGTTAGTGGCGCTGGGGCTTGCACGTCGTCGTAAAGAAGTGGGCGTTTTATTAGCGCTGGGCTTTCCACCGGCACGAGTAGGTCGCTTAGTATTATGGGAATGTGTGGTGGTATCGCTCGCAGGTGCCAGCATCGGTGGTGCGCTCGGTATTGGTTATGCAGCAGCAGTGCTCGCGGCCTTAGGTGGCGGTTGGAGCGCGGCGGTTGGCGATACGGCAGTGAGATTATTTTTATTTCCGCATACGGTGATCATTGGCGTGGTGGCGAGTGCGTTGGTTGCAATTGGTGTGCTGCGTTGGCGCGTGCGTTTATTACATCGTGAAAATATCGCGACGTTATTACGTGGGCGTGGAGCGGAGGCGGTTGCGAGCATGAAAGTCCGACGTTGGCCGTGGGTCATGGCCATAGTTTGTACGGTTGGCGCGGTAGCGATAACAGGGGTGCCAGCTTCTTCGCAATCTGCCGTTGGTTTATTTTTTGGCGCGGGAGCATTAGGATTAATGGCTGGCATTGGTTGGTGTTTAGGGGTGATCGACTGGCGTCAACGTGCTGGTTTAGGTCGTTTAAATTTTCGCTCATTAGCATTAACCAATGCAACTCGTGGCGGTGGTCGAAGCGTGGCCGTGGTGGTGGTGTTAGCCGCCGCGTGTTTTTTAATTGTGGCAGTGGGAGCTAATCGTCGCGATCCTTTGGTGGGTGCTGAACGCCGTGACGCAGGCACGGGTGGCTTTGCCTTGGTGATGTCGAGCGCGGTACCGATGGCAGAAAATTTAAATGATAGCAAAGATCGCGAGCGACTTGGTCTAGATAAAATGGGTCTAGAGAAAGCAGGCGGCGTTATTTTTACGC
>CANETI010000070.1 GCA_947440715.1 Planctomycetota bacterium
CGCTTTTGCAGGCTTCTATCAGTGCTGAAGTTGGTCGCGATCGCGATAAAGAAAGAATTTGGCTTCCGGATGCACCGCGTGAAGTGATGACCGGCGGACGGCTCAATTGGCAGAAGCGCGATGTCGATTGGAAAGATAACGTGGGCATTCGCGGGAAAGATGATGTGGAATCAGTTTTTGGTGAATGGAGTCGTTTAGAAATTATCGCAAAAGGTGACACCTTAGAATATTATGTTAACGGCGTATTGGTGAATCGTGCCTTTGAAGTCAAGCCAAGTCAGGGGCGTATTCAGCTGCAGACCGAAGCGGCTGAACTGTTTGTGCGCCGTTATGAATTATATCCACTGGGTGGGTTCAGTGAAAAGTGGCCACAGGCCAAGGCCAATCCGGTAAAAGATGTGCACGGTGGAAACGCGGAGTTACCCGCTTACTCGCAGCGCCCAGCGGTAATGAATTTAACCCAAGAACAAATCGTTGTGGCCGCGCCTAAATATAAATTACCAGCAGGTTTTGAAATGATTGTCGCGGCGGTGAATCCGATGGTGTCCAATCCCACCATGGGTTGCGTCGATGATCGGGGTCGGTTATTCGTTGGCGATTCTGCGGGTGTAAATTGGAACACGAAAAAATTTGAAGATTTGTTGCCGAACCGGGTTTTGATGTTGGAGGATCGAGATGGCGACGGAATTTTTGAACACAGCACCGTCTTTGCCGATAAATTAACCGTTCCCAAGGGTGGTTGTTGGGCTAATGGCAGTCTCTATGTCGCTTCTCCACCTGGGATTTGGAAATTTACCGATGCTGATGATGACGGCGTGGCGGAACAACGCGAACTGATGGTCGGTGGTTTTGCGTGGACGGCGAATGGGGCGGATTGTCACGGCCCACGCCAGCATCCAGATGGTCGACTGTATTGGACGCATGGACGTAAAGGACATACCATTAAACAACAAGATGGAACCCTGGTGCATGAAGGATTAAATAGCGGTATCTGGTCGATGTTACCGGATGGAAAAGATGTGCGCTGGCATGCGCTTGGTTGTGCGGATAATCCAGTGGGTCTTGATTTTACTCCGACGGGTGAACTCATTGGTACCACGGATCTTTATTTCGGTAGCCCACGGGTGGACACGCTGATGCACTGGCAACTTGGTGGAGTTTATGAACGTCCGGATTATCTCGGCATCATCGCTAATTTACCGCGCACCCACGAACGCATGCCGATTCTAAAAGAGCTTGGTCACGTTGTTCCGAGTGGCAGTTGTTTTTGGAAAAGTGCGAATGCCATTGCGCCAGTTGGCCAACCATGGTCGGCAGATCCAACTAATCTGCAGTACCTCGTTGCGCTGTATAATTCGAAAAAAGTCATGCGCTACGAATTAAAGAAAGAGGGGTCAACGTATCACGCCGATGAGCATGAGTTCTTCACTGTTGATCGCGAAGGCGGGCATCTTTCTGACGTCATTCAAGCACCGGATGGTTCGTTATTGGTCGTGGATACGGGCACCTGGTATTCTCACTGTCCGTCGAGTTTACAGAACTCGGCTAATGTCCCTGGACAAATTTATCGCATTCGTCGGACCGCAGAGGGGAAGGCGCAGCATGCGGCAATATTAGCCACTCATAAACCGTTCAAATCTGCCGCCGTTGCGACCAATGAGCAGCTGATCAATCAGTTGACTGCGGCCGATCCAGCCGAAGTCCGTCGCGGCCTTGAAGGCCTTACTTTTCGCCAAGCCCGTTCGCCGATTATTTCGCAGGCTATTCTCGGTCTGCTTGCTCAACCTGCGGATATGGTGCTTGAGCACGCATTGCTTGCGGCGGGAATGACGATTGGTGGATATGACGCGACGACGCTGTTGGCCGCTCAAGGTCCGCTGCAACAGGCCCGCTTGCTGCGCATTGTTTCGCAGACGCGAGTGAAAGAGGGTGATTATAAGGATGTCTTACAATTCGCTTTGGATAAAGCGGATGCGACCGATGGCGCTCTTGCGAAGAACGCTTACTTGGCGCTGATTAAAGCTCCTGCCATTGATAAAATATTGCCGCCAGTGTTGGCCGGTTGGCTTGCGAAGGACATGCCGGCGCATGCGCAGGTGGTTGCCTTGGAGAAATTTACCAGCGCACTCGCGGGTAAACCAGGCGTTGCACATAATCTTACCGTCATGTTAAAACACGGGCAGGTCTCAGTGCGACAAGCCGCTTTGCGGGCGATTGCGGCCCAGCCAGGGAAAGTTAATTCGCAGGAATGGAATGAATCGCTGTCGGCGATGCTGGCGGATAACCCATCTCCGTTGTTATTGGATGCAATCGCTCGGGTGAAAAATGAACGTTTTGATACGCAATTAAATAATATCGCAGCCGATACCGCCAAGCCGGCTGAATTACGACTCAAGGCGTTGCTCGCACTGTCGAGCAGCGGGAGCACGCTCAGCGACCCCGCTTTCAAATTGCTGACGGAACTGTTGGTGAATCCAACCAGTCCAGGCTTGCGCATGGATGCCGCGCAACGTTTAGCGAATACCAAACTAAGTGATGAACAATGGGACGCTTATCTCGCGCTGTTGCCGACGACGGGTCCGCTGGAACAAGCTGAATTATTAGTGGCCATGGCGGATGCGCAAAACAGTAAAAATATTAATCTCGCGCAGGCAAAAAAGATTGCCGCGGCCTATGCCAAATCGCCGATGCTTGGTACTTTTCGTCCGGACTTAGTGCGTAAAGCATTCAGTTTCACTAAACGCGAAGTGTACGAAATACTTGAACCAGCGTTCGATGCCGCTTTGGCAGCGAACGAGGCGAAGCAAGCGCGTATGGAAACGTTGGCCGTATCAGCAGCGAAGCAAGGCAATCCAACAGCAGGTCGCGCTATTTACGAATCGGGCAGGGGCATCTGTATTGCCTGTCATAAAATCGGCAATAAAGGCAATGAGATTGGACCAAACTTATCAAAGATCGGCAATATTCGCACGGAGCGAGAATTGATCGAAAGTATTCTTTTCCCTAACAATAATATCGCCCGCGATTACGATCTCCATTCCTTCCAAATGACCGACGGATCAACGGTGCTCGGCCTTATTAAAGCCCGAGCTGAAGAAGGCATTACCATTACGGAAGTATCGGGTCAGTCTCGTTTACTCCCGCAAGCGTCGATCACTTCATCCACCATGCTCACCAACAGCCTCATGCCCGCCGGTCTTGATGGCATGCTTGGCCCGCAGGATTTATTAGATTTGGTAGCGTATTTGCGGTCGTTGAAGTGAGGTGTTGGCGAGAGGCTTTAATGGCTCATCAAATAACAAGCAATGACGTTCGCAGCAAGCCGCACCCAAATCTATTTTATTTCATTCTTACGGCTTTGGTTTAACCAACACCCGAAGACGTTTGAGCGTATAGTTTTTTGCATTTCCAGCGAAGGTCCAGTCTTCTTGGACCTTATTATTTTCCGGAATTTTACCGGTTGACGGGCCAATGCCTAGATCGGCGTTTGGACCAGATTTCCAATTGTTGAGTGCCCATACTGTCTGACTCGCGCTGATATTGCCGACCTGCATACTTCCGTGACCATTTTCACGATTACCGTTAGGTTGGTCCGCAAAATCGTACGTGTTAGTTGCACCGGTGATTCCCAGTTGATTAGTCCCCGCGTAATTGTTTGGCCAAAATTCAAGGACACCCTCACCAACTATTCCTGTTGGAAGTCCCTCAACATTGCTGGCAATGATGAGGCTGGAAATCTTTTGATGAAAAAATGCGCCGCTCTCCAAATCAGGAACGCCGATGTGTTTGATGTTCGTGGTGAAGGCATCCATTGACGTCCAAACCCATTGTAGCGGTTTATCTGCAACTTGCAGTTCCAACAGATAAGCGATGCGCTGAAAGGAGCCGTTGAATAATTGAGTGTTATCCACTTCGTATGGAACCTTTGTGGTTAACTTTGCCAGGTCAGCTTGGTAAATTTGTTGGTATCCGGCGGCGTCATGGATGAGGGTTAATGGATCAGTCGGTGATAGCAGCGGCGCAATGAAGGCATATTCCGGACGCTCAATTAAAATACCCATTAATTGAGGTGACCCTTTAATGGAAGTGGCTTTGACGGTGACGGCTTCGTTGGTGACAACCAAATCATAAGGGCCGAGTTTTTCCCAATTAAAGGCGGCTAAGCCATTCATCGGGGGCACGGCGACACCGTTGATGGCTAATTCAAATTGATGGCTGTTTGCAGGTCCGGACTCGCCGAATAATAACCAGACGCGATTAGATCCATTGGGAACTTTTACGCTAAATTCTAATCCCTCTTTGACGGTGCCCAGGAGCACCTTGGTCAGCAATGAGCGCATTTTGTCATCAACGTCCGGTTTGGGATTGAAGGTCGCTGTACTGCGTTTGCCGACTTTAACTTGAAGCATGCCATCATTGCCGCCTTGGCGCAAAAATTGTGGGTTAACCCAATTGGCATGATCCCATGCATCGGGACCGCTGGAGTCGACGACAAGCCGTAATTGGTTGGCTCCAGCTAATAATACTTGGACTTCTTTCTCGTTACCTTTGTTCATCGTACCGCTGTCAAAAACCTTCTTTTTATCCAGCCAAACTTGGAAAATTACTTCAGCTTTTATACCTGGAGTGGCATCAACTTCATCATCTAAGCCCACCAACGCTTTAAATCCGCTCCAGGTTCCATCTAAATCATAGATGATTTCGCTATTAGCATGGACGCCTAAACCCTTCGCGTACACTTTTTTATTAATCGTGAGCGGTTGATTTTGATTGCTACGATCTAGCTGGATTGGGCTATTGTTAGCGCCATTTTTGGCGCGCGTCCATTTCAGATCACTCAACCACGGGCCCAGGATAAAACTTTTTGCTGGTGTTTCGCCTTCCTCTTCGGCTTCTTTATGCCCTTGCCAACTGACACCATCAATGACGACGGTGTCTCCGCCGAGGTTAATCGCGCGTACTAATTTCCAGGTTGGTTGTGGTGGAGGTTGTATGGTTACCGCCATCGGGGTCGCCGCAGGTTTTGGTGATGGAGTCCCAGGTGCTGGTGTTTCTGGGACAATTGGCGGTGATAAGTGGATACCGGGAATTGGGCGTTCCATGGTGCCGTTGGGTAATTGCCAACCGACTTCAATATGATCATCGCCACTAAATTCTTTATGTAACGCTTCGATCAAGTATCGTTTTCCGGCTCGCAGGCGAATTGGTGCAGAGCGTTGGCTTTCCAGGCGATCCCATTCCAGGTATTTGGTGCCGGGATTTTTCGGTGGTGAAATAGCAATGCGTTGCCGGGTAGCGGGTGTGTCGTCATTTGATAATAAAAGCACGGCATCGTCATCTGCGGCGAGCCAAAACACATACTCACCATCTAACGGTGGAATAACAAAGCCCCATAAACGCTGTAAATAATTATCTCCCCAATTTTGTGGCGCGGCAAATTGCTTTACCAAATCATGGCCATGTGGCCGATTGGGATAGTCATTAATTTTTTCAATCTGTCTCAGATTATCGGGGGATAACCTAGCCCACCATTCGCGACGTAGACCGCCGCTGCCGTACGCGGTTATGGCGGTGAGTGTTATTACAGGCGATGTCGTCGTCTGGCCTGCATGATTAATGGCCCGTGCGCTGAGAGCCATGGCGCCGGCGTTTGGTGTCCAGGCATAATTCCATGGCGGTTTAGTCGCTTCGCCCAGTTTATTCTCAGCGTTCCAATATTCGACTCGTACGACGCCGTCGTTAGGCGATAATTCTGAACGCAGGACGATCTCGTGTCCGGCATAAGGATGACTGTCTGATCGAATGCCGACTAAGGCGACTTGCAATGGAACAACGACAGGCACTGCGGATGGCGGCACGGAACCGTCAATAGGTATCGGTGGAGGAGTTGCCGTTGCTGGTATGGGTTTTAGATCAATAGGTTTGGTGACTAACGGCTCAGGTGTTCTGTTTGTTTCAGTGGGCTTTTTTGCCGGTGTTGCGCCAGAATTAGAAACAATGACCAATCCAATGACGCCAACTAGTACGAGTGCTCCTGCAATTAGATACGGCAGTAGCGAAGGTGAAATACGTAATTTTTTCGCTTGGTTATTTTGTTCGTACATGGCGCGCACATTAATTTCACCAGATGAACTCGATGAACCAACGGCGTTGCGCGAATCAGAATTGCCCGTATCGGAAAACGGTTCCGGCAATAAGTGCTTATCATAAATATGTGCGACCACCGGAATATGTACTGGGGTAATTGCAGCTACGGCTAAAGCGAGCGTACTACCTGCCTGTGCTTGGTGGGCTAATGCGGCTGCCATGGTGCGAACAAATGGCATGAACAACACGCGTAAGGCTAAGTGCATCCGTATTTGGCGTGCCACTTGTTCAACGTGTTCATCATCACGTGCTAAATAATCCGCCATTTGCCCACGTGAGGCGCTGTCGATGACGCCGTGAAGGAGGTCTTCAATGAGCGGTGGCAGATCTCGATCATTGGAATCTGGCGGTCTAGCCACACCACGCCAATCGCAGAGCGCACGCGCCGTGGCCAATTCGTTGGCGATCTGACGTACATCAATATTTTGACGAGCTGCGATGATCTCAATGGGCTGGCGATCGCGATAATAGGCTTCTACTATTTCACGAATAGCATCCGGTAATGCATCTCGTCGTGTGGCGAGCTCTAATACTTTTAATTCGCTGCCATGAGTTAAAGCAGATAACGAATCCAATGCGAGATGGTGTGCCGAAATATTTTGTACGACGTTGGCACGGCGAGCGGCGGTCTGTAGGTGTTGAGTCAGCGGAGTTACGGCAAACGCGAAAAGCCAATCGATAAATGGTTGAGGCGCACGGTACTCATTCAAATGTCCATAGGCGGTTACCCAGACCCCGAGTTCCAAAGAGGCGACCGACGAGAGCGTATCGGCATGGGCTGCTAGCATCAAACGAAGTTCTGGACCACAGGCCAAAACTAAATCAGTAAATGCCTCGACGTTGCCTGTCGCGGTCTGTTGCACCAGTTTCTCAATATGATCCGCTTGCTTCAAAGACTTTCCCAACTTGCGATGTCGAGCGTGATTACGTTCTGAGACTGACCGAGTAGAACATACACCATACAGGGTCTGCCTGTCGGACTCAACAGGAGGCTTCGGATCTTTCTTTTCAATGTTTGGCGAAATATAAGCTTGAGCGGCATCATCTCGCGATTGGTGACCTTCTGTTCAGGAGGTTACGAAACGGAAGCATTTCACACCTAGTCCAAACCTAATATTAAACACCCTCCATCCTGTGTTTTTCCGCACTGGGCCAAACGAGAGGGGAAGAAAAGTAAAGGCGGGAAGGCTCATGTTATAAATAGAGTATTACGTCTGCTGTCGGTGGAAAAACATGGCGCACAATTTAATGGCGCAGTTAATATTTAAGCGATTCGCATTTTCGTATGGTGAATATGTTTGAAGTGATATTGGAGATCTTATTTTTTCTCATGTCTAAAAAATGATTATGACGTTGGGAACGTTTAAATTAATTGATAGCTGGCATTTTTTACCTGCCATTTACTCGCCATTTACTCACCTTTTACCAGCCACAGGCGAAGAATAAAAATATCTCGGATTAAGTTGATGTTGAGTTCGCAGGGAATTAGGAGGCTGTTTTTGCGCCAAAAAGCGGGACTAATCTACCCTGTCTTAAACCGCGGTGTCACACACGGTAAAGCGTCGTGTTATGATAGCCCAACTAACCGTTAGCTTTGTCTAGGGCATGTTTAGATAAACAGCCTTTAGAGTCATCGCTTCTTAAGCGGCTTTTCTTTCCCGGACGCTTCTTAGATCACATAAATATAAAATAGGCCATAAAATATATGACAAGCATTTCATTCAAAACCATTACCGGCTTTCTGGTTGGATTATTCCTTATCTCATCGTGCGGTGGAGTTAATGATGAAGTTACCCAACTCTATGCTAACCCAGCTGTTCCGCCCCTCTCATTTAGTGTTTCTAGTCCAGCGGTAGCGAATGGTGGTAATCTCCCGTTGGCCTTCCGGGTTAATGGACAAAATTTACCGTTAGACATTGCTGGCGTTCCATCAGGGACACTCGGAATAGCCATATTAATTGATACCGCAGCAGGGGGTGGTTATTCGCATTGGTTGGTGGTCGATTTACCACCAAGCACCACCAGCATCGCGGCGAACCAAGACACGACCGGTTTACCACCTGATGCGCGTAAAGGATATTCATCTCACCCAACGCCGGTGCACGGCTATGAGGCACCTATACTGGCTCGCACTTACCGCGTGCGCGCATACGCCCTTAATCAGAAACCAATGACTATAACATTAAATACCACGACGCATTGGACGGTTCCAACGTTTGAGGCCGCATTTGGCCCCTCTATCATCGCCACAGCCGCTTATAGCTTTATTATTGCGGCAGGCGCTCCGGGATAAGCGTTCGCGCAATCATGTGTTCTCATGATGAATGAGGCGTTTCGCGTTGCTTGATGGTCATTACGGCAAGTAGCTGGTCAGGTTTAAATTACTTAGAATCCATTGATATTTTGTATGAAATCACTTTGCCTTGAGATTCACTATTAAAAACAGCCTGTGTTTCGCCAGTGTTAATAAATAGCTTGGTTGCTAGGTGACGCTTATTAATAATTGGAATAACGCTGCCGTCTTTCTCTTTCCATTCGATGAATTTATTGTCCGTAATATCAACGGAAACGGTATATTTTTCGCCGTCGATTTTCTCGCATTTAATCTCACATTTCGTACCAACATCTACGAACTTATCTCCTTTGCCGTATCGCTCGTGACCAATCTTTCGTATCCCATCATAGATTAAATAGTCGCCTTCAATTTTCGACACTTCAATTTTGTCAATCTTCTCGCCGTCAATCATCGTGAGCGTCACGCGTTCTTGGGCGTATGCGGTCATGAGCAGTGCTGAAAGAATGACCTGGCGGTAGATATTCATTCTTCGGTGTCGTCAGGCAAATCCGCCGGAGCATTTTTGAGCAGCCTCTTCGCCAGCATCATCTCAGCCTTTTCAGCCATTTTGTGATAGATCAGTAGTTTTTCCATGGTGTCGCGACCAATACCCTTGAGAGCGCTACGGGGGTCGCGGAATTCAGCGTTAAGCGCATCGGCAAGCTCAATGGCTGCGGCAGCGCGTGCTTTATCTTGAGTTTTTTCTTTTTCTTGTGCTTTATCGAGTGAACGTTTCATAAGCCGATCATGGTGGCGGGGTGATTAGGACAGTATTTCTACGGTCAAATCGCGTGCGTCTAGCACCGAATTTCCGACCTCGTACGTTGGCTTCACCGATGAACCACGCACCGTCTTTTTTCATCGTGCACGCCAGTCTTTTAGCCATTGGTTAGCGATAAAATAAGGTGTTTATTTACTATCCGCGAAATGAAGGAGTTGAAATTGCTGGGTAATAAATCAACGCCCTGTGCCCAGATTCATGTACACTTTAACGTTCTTCGTTCCCCGACCAGCCGCCACGATGTCAATTTTGCCATCTCCGTCGAGATCGGCCAAACACAGATCTTCGCATGCCATGGTGTTGTCATCGATCACGGTTTGCTGCCAGACTTTGCCTTCGTTGTCCATCGGCGTGAACAGTTTGATGCCCACTTTGACCCCAGGTTTGTTCATGGCGCGCCAGCCGACGACAATTTGATCACGCCCCATGCCGGATAAATCACCGCACGCGAGCGCGTGGCCATCAGCGAGGGAAGTATCGA
>CANETI010000071.1 GCA_947440715.1 Planctomycetota bacterium
ATACCAGTGCGCGAGACGATCCACTCATCCTTGGTATCGACCATCCGTTCGAGGTCGGCGTTGGTCAGCCTGCGCTCAGGGAGGGCGGAACCAACCGCCACACACTGTGCACGGAACGGTAACGGCATCGACGATCTCCTACAATTTGGGCCCGATTGGCTACAGGGCGCGCAGTCTAGGATGGCCAAAGGAATAGCAATCCGGCCTCCCATACGATTCTGGCATAAGCACTGGCGGATCGTGGCTAGCGGGAGGCGACACTTGCCATTGAATGCGTCCATGCCCGACGTCACTCCTGTGCCCCGGATGCGTCGGTGGCGACGTATTTTTGGCGGCATTATTTTTTTGTTAGGTGTCTTGATCCTGATGACGTGGATTGCGGCTCCGACCTTAGCAGTGTGGTGGATAGGTTCGCGGCTGCCTTGGACGCAGTTGTTCAAGGATGGCTCAGTATCTCTCACGACCGTGACGACCAAACTGCAGATCGGTGATCGTGCTGACGTCCAAGTAATCGTGACTCCAGCCCGGGCGCGTTCGATCGCAACTCAAGCGACCGACATGTGGATGCCGCCGTGGGTGGTGCGCACGGGACAGCAGGTGGTGGGATCGTTAGAGTTGCCCATTTTGCGGCCACAGCCATTTATCTGGGAGGTGATCGCAGGTGGATTATCACCAACACCGATGGCAGGCGTATTTATTAATCATGTCGAATTATCTGACTTTTTACGCAAATATGGTCAAACTTATATTACGTATGGTGGCCAACCAATTATGTCCGTGACGTATGTGGTGACTGCCGGTCGCATTACCGACGTGACCACCACCGCTGATCCTCCGCTGACAAAACGATTGTGGGTTGAAGCGCGTGGATCACTTATTTTAAAAGCCGGCACCGTCCAACGCGAAGTCATCGTGCGTCGCCTTGCTGGACATGCGACCACTACGTTTACGCCAAATGCAGGCGGTTATCGCATGGCGATTCAGGTGCGGATTGAGGAATCAGACGCCGATGAAATCATCGTTCCGGTGTTGGGCGATGTGCGCCCCATGTTGCTTAAACAGTTAGAAACAGCGGCAAATGACGGGCTTATTGATGGCTTAGAATCGGTGTGGTTGCCCGCCTGGATGCCATTAGACACGCGCGTCGATGTGGTGATTGAATAGACTTATTTTTGCGCTTCGCCATACCGTGCCTTGAAAATCGCGCTCAATCCCAACGATCCCCCGCCCCAGGAGTGTGCCATGACTGTTCGTGTTCGTATTGCGCCTTCACCAACCGGCGACCCGCATGTGGGCACCGCCTATATTGGTTTGCTGAATTATGCCTTTGCCAAAAAGCACGGAGGTAAATTCATCCTGCGTATTGAAGACACGGACCAGACACGTTGCACGCCGGAATCCGCACAAGCGATTTACGATAGCTTACGTTGGCTTGGTTTACAGTACGACGAAGGCCCCGATGTCGGCGGCGCGTATGGCCCATACGTTCAAAGTGATCGGGTAAAAGCCGGAATTTATCAGCGTTACGCCGATCAATTAGTGAATCAGGGCGACGCCTATTATTGTTTTTGCACCTCGCGTGAACTCGATTCCATGAAGGCGCGTCAACGCGCGAATAATGAGCCGATCATGTATGATCGCCGTCATCGCGGTATTGATATGGCCGAGGCAAAAACGCGCGCTGCCAATGGCGAACCCTATGTTATTCGCATGAAAACACCGATTGAAGGTGAATTTGTTTACAAAGATCGTTTACGTAAACAGGCCACCGCTAAAGCGTGGAAAGAAATCGACGACCAAGTCTTACTGAAAAGTGATGGCTGGCCGACTTATCATTTAGCGGCGGTGGTGGATGATCATTTAATGGGTATCACGCATGTTATTCGCGCCGAGGAATGGCTGAACTCTTTACCGAAGCATATTTGGCTCAATGAACACTTGGGCTTTACCGCCCCCGAATACGTCCATGTCGGATTATTACGAAATGCTGATAAATCGAAGATCAGCAAACGCAAAAATCCAACCTCGTTGAAATGGTATCAAAGCCAAGGCTATTTGAGCGAAGCCCTCCTTAACTTCCTCGCCCTGCTTGGTCATTCGCATCCAGATGGCATCGAAAAATTCTCGCTCGACGAAATGTGTCGTTTCTTTGACCTCGACCGCGTCAATGTCGCTGGCCCCGTATTCGACATGACCAAATTGCGCCACATGCAAGGTCAGTACTTTCGCGAATTATCGCCAGAACGCATGCGCGCTGAAGTGCATAAATCAATTGATCAACGCTTTAATGATTTATTGCCGCTGTTTAAAGAACGCATGGCATTCGGCGGCGACTTCGTGTGGCAAAGCGAGCCGTTTTATGCCGACGCCGTCACCCACCACGCCGACGATTTAGTACCGAAGGGCCTGGAAAAAGCGCAGTCAAAAATGCTCTTAGAAAACACTCAGGCCGCCATTAAACGCTATATCGCTGGAGATAACGCGGTGTGGGACGTGCCGAGTTTAGAAGCCCTCATCCGTAAATTATTGGAAGACCGCTCAGCCGAATTGCCCGATGCCACGCCCGAACAACAAGCTCAAGCCAAACTGTGGTCGCCCAAAAATCTCTTCATGCTGTTACGCGTCGCCGTCACCGGCAAAAAAGAAAGCCCACCCTTATTTGACACCATGGTCATGATAGGACAGGCAAAAGTAATCGAACGCCTGGGGCTGGCGCAGCAGAAGTTAAGGTAAGCTGCAATTAGTATAAACGGAATTGGCCCAGCGGGTGCATGGCGCCCATGGTCATGATCATCCCCCGGAACTTTCTGCGTGTTTAGAATTCGGTGTATCTTTGCTAAAAGCGCCAAAGGCGCGGCACCAAATTAACCTAGGGCAAATGAGTGCAGCGAATGTCGCCCTAGGAAAATTTTATTTTTATGTCGTATGATCAAACAATTAATAATAATTCGGGCTTTCAGCCCTTTGTATGATTATTTCATTATCCCGAGGGCGATGTCCTACCCATTACCATTAAAATTAGGGTGCGGATGTATTGCCTTTTTGAATCCCAACGGGCAATGCCTGTAAACTTAGCCCGTTGGGATTCTGACAACAATCGGACGGAATACCGTGGCGATGCGAAAGAGGTGGATAGTAATTCAAATTATTTATTGCAAGACCGTTATGATTTTAAGCCTAAAGCCTAATAGCCTTTCCAGAATTAAGGCCTTCTGTGAGTGCGTTCCAATACTGGAATCAACGTTTGACTCATAAACTCAACCATCATGTGAACATCTTGCAGAATGATTCGTGCTTCGTCGGCATCAATGTTGGAATCGGCAATCGATAAACTGATGGTTTTGCTGAGGGCCGCCATCTGTCCAAGTTCTTCGACTACGGTGCGGAAAACATCAGGATTTTCTGATTTTTTTAATCCGGGGGATATCGCCTCGATAATCGCGTGACGCAAATGTGGATCGGCACGAGCGATGATGAGTAGCTCATCCGCCCGCCATTGCCCCAGATTTTCCCGATCGCGAGAAACCGTCGCGTGATTTTTGTCGATCGCTTTCGCTAGCTCTGCGCATTTAGTCTGACGCAAAAAGGTTAGACGTTCCTCAACGTTCAATATGAGATTTCTCAAATGTTCTCCTTTTGTTCGTGAGGATTTCTTGTTTAATAGTTGTACTCTGCCAACCATCATTCACGTTCAAGTGCCAATTTGCACACGTTTTATTTCCGTCACCGCCATCTGCATCGAGGTATTTCCCATGACGCACGAAAAACAAACACCTGAGGAATCTCAAGCGGATAATATCTTAAATGCGGATTACCGCGATCCTAAGAACAATTGGCCTGACGAAGAAACCAACGGCAATTCCACAGCACGCTACTGGGGAATGGATGAGTCTACTTTTTCCATGTTGCTGCATCTTTCATCATTCATGAGCATGGCCGTCCCATTTGCCGGAATAGTTCTGCCCGTTGTCATGTGGGCAACCAATAAAAACGAGTCGCCGATCATAGATGCGCACGGAAAAAAAACGTCATTAATTGGATAATTTCATTCATCATTTATGCCTTTATTTCAGCCTTGCTGTGCTTGGTTATAATTGGCATTCCTATGCTCATGACTTTATTCATTTGCAGTATTGTATTTACTATTATGGGCGCGGTTAAAGCCAACAACGGAAAAGTATGGAAATATCCGATGTCGATTCAGTTTTTTAAATAAAGTAGAGAGACGGCTTCTAGCGCAGTTACTGTCATGACCATCCCCCGCCGCAATTGGATCTGCCAAAATAGCCGATGCGAAATAATTCGGTGTCGCTTAGCGACCACTAATTTAATTCCAGCATCGAACGTCTAATGTTGCGTAGTCGCTACGGGGATGAGTTTTTTCGAGAATATACCCGTCTCAATATCGCGCTGCATTTGCACCCAGGTTTGCGCTTGTTTTTGAATGCGATCGCGAATGGAGCGGAACAAAGTCAGTTGTTCTTCGGCGGTTAATTGATCGGCTAAGGGATTTTGGTTCGGCCATCGTTCAATGCGTAATGCACCTGGGAACAATCGCGGACAATTGGTTTCACTGGGATGTGATACCATTAACGCAAAATGAAATGCGCTATGACCGAAAAATATTTGTGCGGTTTTGCTGTGCTGTTGATCCAGAGATATTCCGACTTCATTCATAACTTGAATCGTCAGCGGGTGGATTGGTTGGGGTTCTGTTCCACCACTAAAGACGTCGAATTTGTCGCTGCCATAGAAGCGAATAAAGGCTTCAGCCATTTGGCTGCGTATGGAATTTTCGCGGTCCAGACACAGAACACGCTTTTTATTATTTGACTCCTGCATTGGTCTTCCGTTGTTTATTTTGTATAGAGTGACTGACCATGAGTCGGCGCATGAGCGTGCGTTTCTTTTGCTGATGTTGCTGCATGCGAATCAGAATATCATTGAGAAAGGTGACAGCGGAAACGATGTGAGGGCCTTTATTCAGCATCACGCATTCAGCGCGTACACTCATCGCTGCATCAGTGACTTCAGCGCGAGTTGGCATGCCTTTTTTGGCTAAATTTTCTAAAACTTGCGTGCCCCAAATAACGGGAATGTGAGCGGCTTCGCAAAGCCAAAGAATTTCTTCTTGGACTTCAGCTAAACGGTTAAACCCGACTTCCACGGCTAAATCACCACGGGCAATCATGACTCCAACGGGAATTTTTCCAAGTGAAGCCAGCAATATAGCAGGAAATTGAGCAAAGGCTTGCGGGGTCTCGATTTTGAGCACGACTTGTAGGGGTCGTGGGTTGGAGCCAATTGCGGTCATCAGATCGGTGACATCGGATGGTTGGTGTACAAATGATAGACCGACAATGTCGGCGTGTTTTTTTGCAAACTCCAAATCATCACGATCTTGTAAGGAAAGACAGGGCAAATTTAAAAGGCTATCAGGAAGATTAATGCCTTTGGCCGAGCGTAATTTTGCACCACCATCTCGGGCGCGAGTAATTTCGACGGTTAATTGGTGTTGATCTACCGCGCGGATGATGCCTTCAATGCGGCCATCATCAAAACAAATACGTTCATTAATGACGACTTGAGCAAATATTTCGGGTAACGTGCAAGGAATGGTTGCAGGCGAGACCATGCTGCCATTGCTATCGCGCTGAGCTAAATGCCCAGGACGTTGATCGGCTGTGACCAACAACGTATCACCAACGTTTAGCAATAACGGCGCTTCAATTAAGGGGAGATCAATAACCTTGGCGTCGGTAACTCGTCGACCATCGCGTTCGACATGACAAGTAAGTCCATTCACTAAATATCCAGTTGCTGATGCCTCGGCGACAACTTCTTGTTGGCCAACAAACACGACGCGCATGCGTCGGCGTTTACCGCGAGCGTCATGACACGAAATTTGATCACCGATTTGGACATGCTCAGATAAATCCTTTGACGTTGGCACGACCGCATCTACGGATTGCGAAGGACGACTTCCATTTGGGACAAAGGCGATGCGCGATGGATGTAAGACGCGGCCACGGTGATCGCGCTTGGGGCTCCAGGCGACGACGGGTTCTGCTGATCCCACTGCGCCCGTGCGCAATTTTGGGCCGGCTAAATCCATCATAATCACGCAAGTGCGTCCCTGTTTTTTGGCCTGGTCGCGCACCAAACGAATCAGTTCTTGCCATACTAAAACATCGTCATGGGCACAATTAATTCGCGCAAGATCCATTCCCGCTTCCAATAATTGCGAGATCATGGTTGGGTTTTGCACCGCCTCGCCTGGGAGGGTGACCATAATGCGAGTAGAACGGAGTTTTGGCAGCGGCCCAAAAACTTTATGCGCCTGTCTTTTTAGTGTATTTGGGCCTTCCATTTGACTCGGCGACGAGGTCTTCAATGAGTCAGGAGTGGGTTGTCCGCTCAATTGTTGGATAACCGACTGCAGGCGTTGAACGGTCGCTAGCACGTGTGCTTCGCATCGACCTAATGAGGACAGTCCTTCATGGGCTAAGGTGACTTGCAGACGACGGAGGTCTTGCGCACGAAGGGCAAGATAATGGATTAAATTCCGTGCGCTGTTGCGTCGATTTGACGGAATGGTCAGTAATGCCTCAGACTGCTTTTCTTCAGCAGCCATTAGACGTTGGTGCACACGATTAATCGAATGTAGTAAAGAGACCATGCGTCTTGATGGTGCCGTTGCGGCTGAGGACGATGAGCGTGATGTCTGCATGTGTTCAGCTTATTGCCAAACAGGTCGACTAACGGTGAACAATGAGAGAAGAAACGATGAAGATCCAATCTTAGATTAGTTACAAATGGACAGATTTTCCTGATATAGATCGTAGCAAGACATTCGCCTGGCCGGAATTGGCAATGTTATTGATTAGGGCTGTCCCGCACGAACTTTGTTTTCGCATGGCTTGCCGCCTTCGACACAAGTTAAGTTATCAAGCGTTATTCGTGCGATGGCCATCATGGCTTCTGCGGTGAAGAATGCCTGATGCCCAGTTATGACGACATTAGGGAAAGTCAGTAAACGTGAAAAGACATCGTCTTGAATAACCGATGACGAGAGATCTTCAAAAAATAAATCGGCTTCTTCTTCGTAGACATCTAATCCGACGGCACCAATGCGACCAGATTTGAGGCCTTCGATCACGGCTGGAGTATCAACTAAACCGCCACGACTGGTGTTGATCAGCATCATGCCATGTTTTAATTTGCTAATAGAATTGCTATCAATGAGGTGCTTGGTCTGCGGAGTTAACGGTGCATGCAGCGTGATGATATCGCAAGCAGTTAATAGGTCGGAGAAAGATTTATAGGAAACTCCCAGGTTAACAATCGCGGGATTTACGAAGGGATCACATGCCAACACCGTGCAGCCAAACCCAGTGAGGATTCGACAAGCTATTTCACCAATTTTCCCAGTGCCAACGACCCCTACGGTTTTCCCATGCATGTCAAAACCGAGTAACCCATCGAGTGAAAAATTTCCTTCACGTACGCGATTATACGCGCGGTGTATTTTGCGATTCAACACCATCATTAATCCCACGGCATGTTCTGCGGTAGCATAGGGGGAATACGCTGGCACGCGTACCACGGTTATTCCCAACTGCTCAGCAGCAACTAAATCGACATTGTTAAAACCAGCACAGCGCAGGGCGATGGTGCGCGTTCCATGTGCCGCGAGCTGCTGTAATACCGCCTTATTGGCGACATCATTAACGAACAAACACACCGCTGGAAAATTCGCCGCCAACGAAACCGTTGATTCGTTGAGCGGAGAGGCATGAAAGACTAATTCGTGTTGATGGTTTTTCATTTCGCTCAAAAACGTTTGATCGTAGGATTTGCAGCTAAACACGAGACAGCGCATGGCTTACCTCCTTTAATTGAGCGAAATCGTAGGGAGTGAATCTTGATGTCGATAACCACGAAAAATTTAACTCACAAATCCATCAGGTTAGCGTTAGTCAATCATTTCAGAGAATTTCTGATGAAGACACCTTAATTATTTGATCAGCGCTGATTTCAATTGAGAGAATTACGATAGGTTTGAGCTCAGGCGCTTGAAGGCGCGTCGTTAGCTCATATACGCCTTATCGATTAAGGCTTAACGGCAGAGCGTTGTTTTATGAATATTTTGCTAACAAATCATGTTCTAAAACTATAGCCGCCGATTCGCAAACCGCCATTCGCAATGAGACGCTATCAGTCAGCATCAGTAGTTAACAGCCACTAAAAGCCATCAGAGATAAATTACACTATGATTTCATGGTTCACTCAAATGAGTTTGCATTATCCAATCGCCTATGCGATTTGTGTTTTGGCCATGGTTATCGCCGGCGGACTGGCACTTGGTAGTGTACGCTGTCGTGGCATCGCTCTCGGTAGTGCTGGGGTTTTGTTTGTCGGACTTCTTTTGGGACAATTCGGCCAGGACCTTAACCGTGACGTCTTGAATTTTGTTAAGGAATTTGGTTTGGTTTTATTTGTCTTCACGATTGGTCTACAACTGGGCCCAGGATTTATTGCGTCGTTGCGTACCGATGGATTGCGCCTCAACCTATTGGCTAGTGCGGTGGTATTTGGCGGTTGCTTGCTCACGGTGTTAGCGGTGTGGTTTTTACCGCAACATCCGGCGGGTTTACTCGGAGTGCTTTCAGGAGCGGTTACCAACACGCCGGCCCTCGGAGCGACACAGCAGGCGCTCAGCACCATGCCGAATCAGACCGCGCGGGTTCTCGACTTACCAGCAATTGCCTACGCCGTTGCTTATCCCGGAGGCATTATAGGTATTATTGCCAGTCTTATTTTATTGCGTTGGTTCAAGAAAGTCGATGTGCAACAGGCAGTGCTGGCCTATGACCATGAACGGCAAAAAGGATATGAGATTTTCGAACGTCGGACGTTGCTAGTCGATAATCCGCATCTGAATGGTGTGTTGATTTCTGATGTCCCTGGGCACCACGAAGCAGGCGTTACGGTTTCGCGAATTCGTTTTCGTGATCAAAATGAAGTCCACACCGTAACGCCTAAAACCGTGTTGCACGTCGGTGATCTGGTGTTGTTGGTGGGAACCAAGCATGCGCTTGATCACGTGCAATTAGCCATTGGTACTATGGTGGATGAAGATTTGGTTGACGCTCCTGGGCGGGTGACATTTCAGCGTCTCGTGGTCACGGCCTCTGGCGCGTCTGGAAATCATATTGGACATCTAGCATTGAGCGAACGCTACGGCGTAACTGTTACGCGCGTGTTGCGTAACGAAGTTGAAATGACGCCAACCACTGGATTGCGTCTGCATTTCGGCGACGTGTTACATGTGGTTGGTGAACGCGATGCGCTCGAACACGTCGCCAAGTTGGTTGGTAATCGTCCGCAGGAATTATCTTATACTCATTTTGCGCCAATTTTTCTCGGCATCGCACTGGGGGTAATTGTTGGCTTATTGCCCATTGCCGTTCCTGGTCTCCCCGAACCGGTGCGGCTTGGGCTTGCTGGTGGTCCGCTGATGATAGCAATTTTACTTGGGCGTATTGGCAGTTTTGGTCGATTAATTTGGCATATGCCGGAAGTTGCCAACCGCTCATTTCGCGAGCTAGGATTATCGTTGTTCCTCGCTTGCGTTGGTTTGAAGGCAGGCCCAATTTTTTTCGATACCGTGATAACCAGTACTGGCGCTTGGTGGATGGTGATTGGTATGATTATCACCATGGTTCCGCTATTAATA